>CAISDD010000214.1 GCA_903883985.1 uncultured Pseudomonadota bacterium
CGCAAGATGCTCGTGGCGATGTCCAAGGACATCCGCGTGCTGTTGATTAAGCTCGCGGATCGCTTGCACAATATGCGGACGCTGGAGCACATGAAGCCCGAGGCGCAAAAGCGCATCGCCCAGGAAACGCTGGAGATCTATGCCCCCATCGCCAACCGACTGGGGCTGAATCACCTGTATCAGGAACTGGAAGACCTGGCCTTCCAGCATCTGCATCCGAGCCGCTGCAAGGTCATCGAAAAGGCCGTGAAAGCGGCTCGCGGCAACCGCCGTGAGGTCGTCGACAAGATCCGTGTGGCGATTGAGACGAAACTCTCCGGTTGTCAGATCGCGGCGCACGTCTACGGGCGGGAGAAACATCTCTACAGCGTCTACCGCAAGATGCAGGAAAAGCACCTCGCCTTTTCTGAGGTGTTCGATATCTACGGCTTCCGCGTCATCGTCGAGGACGTTCGCGCCTGCTACATTGCCCTGGGCGCGCTGCACGCGCTGTACAAGCCCATCCCCGGCAAGTTCAAGGATTACATCGCCATCCCCAAGCCGAATGGCTACCAATCCTTGCACACCACCTTGTTCGGCCCTTTTGGAACCCCCGTGGAAGTGCAGATACGCACCATGGAAATGCACCGAGTCGACGAGGCCGGGGTGGCCTCGCACTGGCTCTACAAGTCCGGTGAAGCGGCTTCCATCTCGGAATTGCAGATCCAGACCAATCAGTGGCTACAGAGTTTGCTCGACATCCAGGCCGACAGCCGCGATTCTGTGGAATTCCTGGAACACATCAAGGTCGACCTGTTCCCCGACGAGGTCTATGTGTTTACTCCCAAGGGTCGTATCGTCGCCTTGCCGCGTGGCGCGACGGCGGTGGACTTCGCCTACAGCGTACATAGCGACGTGGGCGATCACTGCGTCGGCGTCAAGATCAACAGTGAATTCATGCCACTGTCCACGCCGCTGAAGAACGGTGACCGGGTCGAAGTGCTGACTTCGGAATCCGCCCGCCCCAACCCGGCCTGGACCCATTTCGCCATCACCGGCAAGGCGCGCGCCCACATCCGCAGCGCCCTCAAGAATGCGCACCGGCATGAATCCATCCAGCTCGGCGAACGCTTGCTCGAACAGGCTGTGCGCGCTCTTGGGAGCGAGCCGGTTAACCTGGGAGTCGCGCAATGGGAACGCGTCGAGAAGGAACTCGGCCGCAGCCGTGAAGACACCCTGGCCGACATCGGCCTGGGCAAGCGCCTCGCCTTCGTGGTGGGGCGACAATTGCTCGCAAGGGAGACCGACGACCCTTCCGGCCGGGCGGCCAATTCCATGCCCATCAGCGGGACCGAGGGCGTGGCGGTGCGCTTGGGAAAATGCTGCCGGCCGATTCCTGGCGACCCGATCATTGGCCAGATCAAGAAGGACCAGGGCCTGATCATCCACACCCACGACTGCCTGCAGGTGCGCCATTATCGCGAAGACCCCGACAAATGGGTGGATGTCACCTGGGCCGCGCAACTTGACAAGCTGTTCGAGGTCGGTATACGTGTCATCGTCGCCAACCAGCGCGGTGTACTGGCCAAGGTCGCCTCGGCCATCGCTTCCGAAGGCTCCGATATCGACAATGTTCGCATGGAAGAAGAGGCCGACACCTACACCAGTCTGTATTTCACTGTCAGCGTGCAGAACCGGCTGCACTTGGCCCGCCTTATGCGCGTCCTGCGCGGCCTGCACGAAGTCGTGCGCATTCTGCGCATGAAGCGCGATGAACGCGGCGGCAACGTCGTCTAACCCCACCCAGCCCATGTCCAAACAAATTCTCTCCACCCCTGACGCACCCGCCGCCATCGGCACCTACTCCCAGGCTGTCAAGGCGGGTAACACCGTCTACCTCTCCGGCCAGATCGGCCTCGACCCGGTCAGCATGCAACTGGCGGAGGGCATCGAGGCGCAGATTCATCGTGTTTTCGCTAACTTGCGCGCCGTGGCCGCAGCCGGCGAGGGCACGCTGGCCGATGTGGTCAAGCTCAATATCTTCCTGACCGACCTGGGACATTTTGCCTTGGTCAACGAGATCATGGCACGGTACTTCAGCGTACCCTATCCCGCCCGCGCCGCCGTGGGCGTGGCCAGTCTGCCGCGTGGTGCGCTGGTGGAAGCGGATGCGGTCATGGTCATCGCCTGAACACTCAAGTTCAGGCCTCTATCCCCTATCCCCTAGCCCTTGTTCCTTGATCCCACAAAGGCCGTTGCACACAAGCTCGGTTACGCCGACCCGGCCGCACTGATCCTGCATCTGCCGCTGCGTTACGAGGACGAGACCCGGATCACGCCCTTGCGCGATGCCCACCTGGGAGACACGGTGCAGGTCGAGGGCGTGGTGGAGCACAGCGAGATTCAGAATCGTCCACGTCGGCAACTGGTGGTCCAGTTGAGCTGCGGCGACTCGGGACACCTTTACTTTCGTCTCCTGCATTTCTATCCCAGCCAGGTGGCCCTGTTGAAGCCGGGAACGAGAGTGCGCGTACTGGGCGAGATTCGGCCCGGCTACTTCGGCGCGGAAATGGTGCATCCGCAATTTCGCGTGGTTAGGGAAAATACACCGCTCCCGGATCGCTTAAGTCCTGTCTACCCCAGCGTGGCAGGATTGTCGCAATACGCCATCCGGCTTGCGGTCGAGGACGCATTGGCCCGAGTGGATTGCTCCGACCCGCTCCCCGCGCCATCCGATCTTCCAGAGCCTTTACCGAATTTCGCTGCGGCCTTGCAAGCACTGCATCACCCGCCGCCCGATGCCGATCCGGCCGATCCGGCCGATCTGGAGGCGCGCGAGGGGCCGGCCTGGCGGCGCATCAAGTATGACGAACTTCTAGCCCAGCAACTTTCTCTGCGCCTGGCCGCGCGTCATCGCCAGACGCTGTGCGCGCCCGCGCTGCCTGAAGACGGGGGACTCGAGGCGAGGCTGATTGCCGCCTTGCCCTTCGTCCTGACCGAGGCGCAAGGGCGGGTGCTGCGGGAAATACGCCGTGATCTGGCGCGCCCGCAGCCGATGAATCGCATGTTGCAAGGCGATGTAGGCAGCGGCAAGACATTGGTCGCGGCACTCGCCGCCCTGCCCGCACTGGCTGCCGGCCACCAGGTCGCGGTGATGGCGCCGACCGAAATTCTGGCCGAACAGCTTTATCTGAAGTTCCATGAGTGGCTGCAACCCTTGGGAGTCGGGGTTGCCTGGCTCACAGCGGCGCTCAAGGGCAAGGCGAAAAAAGCCACTCTCCTCGGTTTAGCCGAAGGCAGCATACGGCTTGCGGTCGGCACCCATGCCTTGTTCCAAAACGATGTCTCCTTCCACGACCTGGCGTTGGTGATTGTCGACGAGCAACACCGCTTCGGTGTGGCGCAGCGGCTGGCGCTGCGCACCAAAGGCGCCCAGGTCGCCAGTAGCGAGCCGCTAGTAGCGAATGCCTCTGGCGACCTGCCACTGGCCACTGGCCACTGGCAACCCCACCTCCTCATGATGTCCGCCACCCCGATTCCGCGCAGCCTGGCGATGAGCTATTTCGCGGATCTGGACGTCTCTGTGATCGACGAGCTACCTCCGGGGCGCACCCCCATCGTCACCCGCACGGTTTCTGCCCGGCGCCGCGCCGAGGTGGTCGCGCGGCTGCGCGATTACTGCCTGGGCGGTGCCCAAGCCTATTGGGTCTGCCCTCTAGTGGAAGAGTCAGAAAAGCTGCAATTGCGCGCGGTCCAGGAAAGTCATGCAGAGCTCGCCTTGCAACTGCCGGAGCTTAAGGTCGGACTGATCCACGGGCGCATGAAGGCGGACGAAAAGGCTGCCGTGATGGGGGCTTTCAAGGCTGGGGAACTCCATCTGCTGGTGGCCACGACCGTAATCGAGGTTGGCGTCGATGTGCCCAATGCCGCCCTCATGGTGATCGAACACGCCGAACGCTACGGACTTGCGCAACTGCATCAGCTTCGTGGTCGCGTCGGGCGCGGAGCAAGGGTATCCGCCTGCGTGCTACTTTATGAAAGTGCGCTATCCGATACGGCCAGGCGGCGCTTGAAGATCATTCATGACCACAACGACGGCTTCGCCATCGCCCGAGCCGACCTCGCGTTGCGTGGACCCGGTGAGTTTTTGGGTGCCAAGCAGTCCGGGCAGCAGATGCTGCGCTTTGCCGACCCGCTCGCGGATGCCGACCTGCTGGAACTGGCGCGCGCCGCTGCTCCCGGTCTACTGGAACAGTACCCGGAAGGCGTAGAGCGTCACCTCGAGCGGTGGTTGCCGCGCGGGCTCGATCTGTTCCGGGCATGACGAGTACGCCCAGTCATTGGGGCGCCATACAATCCCGTGCGCCACCCCATATCTGTTCGCCTGTGAAGAAGCACGCTCAAAAAGAAATCATCGCGGCAGCGCCGGCTTCTGGCTGGCTGTTTTCAAAGACGCAGGCAAGGATGCCTGCGCTACAGGGACTCGCCAGCGCTTCTTCAACCTGCCTGGGGTGGGTTACATCACTACCTCGCGTGAACGGGCGCTGACCGCACTATGCCGTGACTTATTGAGAAGTTACCTTTATTAGTGTTTCCATCTTGTGCATCAAACTGTTTTTTTGACAGTAACCGGGGCGCGGACTACTCTTGGCGCCGGCCGATACCGCCCAAACCAAATAAAGGAGACACCATGCGTCTGATTACCCTGGCACTTGCTGCTGCCGCCATGACTTCCCAGGCCGCTCTGGCTGCCCCCCTGATGTCCTCGGAATGGGCAAAACAGGCTTGCGCCTACTGGAACACCAATCCCGCGCTCACCACGGAACTGGCTGAACACTGGGCCACGAACGACAAGGCTCGCGGCTACAAGGTCATCCACATGTTTCGCAGCGAGTGTGGCGAAGCTAGCAAGGTGGAAATGACCATCTCTACCAAGGGCGGCAAGACCACCTGCGCTTATGCCGGACCGGTCCAGCACGCGGCGCTGGATTTCGACGTCGACTACAAGATGCACGCCGATACCAAACGCTGGCGTGAGATGGGTGCGGGCGAATACGGCCCGATGCGCGCCATGATGTTCGGCCGCCTCAAGTTCGAAGGCCCCAAGGGTGAGGCCATGAAGGTCATGGGGCCGTTCGAACAGTTTCTGCTGATCCCAGGCAAGGTGGCCGGCGACGACACCTGCCCGAGGTAAGCCGCACAGAGCCCGCGAGCAGCGGGCTCTGTGGTTATCGTTCGTCGAAGACCCGGCGGGCTGCTAGAACTTCAGCGCACCCGTCAGCGATTCGATCTCTTCGGTGGATTCCGCCAGCAGGCTGGCCAGGGCATCCTCGCCGATGACCAAGTCGAAGCCTGACGACTTGTTGTTGCCTTGCTCAGGTCCGAGGGGATGTAATGGTGAGGCTACGGGCGCGAGTTCCTTCGCAAGCAACAGGGTGTCGCCGAGTGTCGCCGGCGGGATGGCGAGGTAGCCAGCCCAGTAAGCCTCGATCGCTCCTTGCACCACCTCCGGCACATCCAGCACCTTGAGGACGGCGCGCCCCACCAGGGCCTCGCCGGTTTCCATCCACTCGTCCAGACCGCCGTCGAGTAATCCCGGGAAATCCTTGAGGCGCGACAACAGGTAGAAGCCGCCGACCTCATGGATGATGCCTACGAACATGGCCGTCTCTGGGTCAACCCGCGTGAAGCGCCGTGCGATCACGTGGGAGAGGGAGGCGACATGCGCGGTGTGTTCCCACAGTCGCGCGGCGATATCCTGATGCAATGACGGACTGCCTGCCAGTTGACGCGTGACCAGCGCCGTTGCGAGCGTGCGCACGGTGCGAAAGCCCAGGCGCATGACCGAGGTGCGTACATCGGTGATCTCGCGGCCGGCGCGGTTGTAGGCCGCGGCGTTCGCCATCGCCACGACGCGCGCGGAGAGCAGGGGTTCGGCCTGTACCAACTTCGCCGCAGTCTCAAGCTGACACTCCGGGTCGTCGAGCGCCCGCAGCACCTTCAAGGCCACACCGGCACCGGTCGAAAAGGCCAGCTCGCCTCTCGCAACGTCGGCGGCAATGGAATGAAAGCACTCGAGTTTGTCCATGCCTGAATCATACCTGCAGTCGAGAATATGTCACGGAACGGATCAACCAAGCTCACCAAGGCAAAGGCCGGCCTGAGGGTGAGCGCTTGCGAAATCAAATAAGAATGGTTATCATTACGCTCTGTGGCTGCTGCCACAGAGCCTGCCAAGCTGGGGTCCAGCGCCGCTCGATGACCTACTGGAATAGCCATGCAACGCACGAAACTCTCCCTCCTGATTGCGGCTCTGTTGGCTGCACCTTGTTCTTATGCCGATGACGCGGAACTGCGCGCCCGCGTCGTTCGGCTTGAGGCGGAAGTTCAGGCGCTGACGAGGGCGTTGAAACAGATCGACGCGAAAGCCGAGTCCATCGCCATTCAGCAGGAAGCCCGCGCGTCAGCGGGGGGGGCAACGGTTGCCGAGACGATCGGCCCGGCGTTTGCCAGCACCACGATTTACGGCTACGGCGAACTCAACTACACCCATCCACGCGCTTCCAGTCAGACACTGGCGGATCTGCGCCGTGCGGTGTTCGGTTTCGGTCATCGTTTCGACGATGACACCCGCTTCATCTCCGAATTCGAGTTCGAGCATGCTGTGGCTTCGGCCAGCGACCGGGGTGAGGCCGAGGTGGAGCAGTTCTACACCGATCATCGCCTGGCCCAGAACACGAATGCCAAAGCCGGCCTGTTTCTGATCCCCGCCGGCCTGCTCAACGAATCGCACGAACCTACGCATTACTACGGCGTGGAGCGAAATTTTGTGGAGACCGCGATCATTCCCAGCACCTGGCGCGAGGGCGGCGTCGGCGTTTACGGCTCGACCGATTTCGGTCTGGCCTGGGACACCGGCGTGACCACGGGCTTCAATCTGGCGAAGTGGGATTCGTCCAACACCAGCGGGTGCCAGGTCTCGCCGCTGGGCTGCGTGCATCAGGAAATGCAACTGGCCAATGCCAAGGATCTCTCCGTCTACGCCGCGCTCAACTGGCGCGGAACCCCAGGCCTGGTCGTCGGCGCCAGCCTGTTCACGGGGGGTGCGGGGCAGGGAGGGCAGGGCTATGCGTCGGCGCCTGTCCCCGCAGTCGCTGGCGATCGCGTCTTGCTCTGGGATGCGCATACGCGCTGGATGCCGGGCCGCTGGGATGTATCTGCGCTCTACGCCCGAGGATCGATTTCCGGCACGGAAAACTACAACCAGACCCTTGGCCACGACACCACGCCCATTCCCAGCGAGTTCTTCGGCTGGTACGCACAGGCGGCCTATCGCTTTTGGGAATCGGGCAAGCGCTCGCTGTCTCCCTTCGTCCGTTACGAACGTTACAATACCGCGAGCGCTTACGTAGCTCAGTCCGCGACGCTTACCCTCAGCGCGCACCCAACCGAAGCGGTCGCCAGCGTTGGCTTCAATTACCAGCTTAATCCCGATGTCGTTTTCAAAGCCGATTACCAGACTTTCCAGGTTGACCCTACGCGCAACCGCTTCGATCTCGGACTGGGCCTCACCTACTAGTCTCATGTTGGCCGCGCTCCTGTCTTGCGGCGGTGCGTTCGCCGACACGGTTTATCAGACGCGCGATGACTTCCTGCGCGAGGTGTTCGGCACGCCACCACCGGCGCAGGTGCTTTGGGTAGACAGCGGCGTCCAGGGCGCACTCAAGGCTGCACTCGGCCACCCGTTCGCCCAGGCACGCTTGCGCTACTGGAGGAAGAACGGCAAGACCGCCTGGATACTCGACGAAATCGGCAAGGAGTATCCGATCACTGCCGCCTTCGTGCTGGAAAAAGACGTGATCGACAGCGCTCGTGTGCTGGTCTACCGGGAAACCCGTGGTATGGAAGTGCGCTATCCCAGCTTCCTGCGGCAATTTTCTGGCGCCCGGGTGCGGGATGGCCGGCTAGACAAGCCGATCGACGGCATCTCTGGCGCCACGCTCTCGGTGCAAGCCATGGACAGAATGGCGCGCGCCGCCTTCGTGCTCGACGGGTACGCGCCGTGAATACAGACAGTCACGCCCGGCGGCGGATCGGCGCCATCTTGCATCGCTGGCACCGCAGGCTGGGCGTGGCTGCCGGACTGTTCGTGCTCTGGCTGGCGGGCAGCGGCATCGCCCTCAACCATAGTGCCGATCTGGGACTAGACCGCTCGGCGGTCAGTGCGCCGTGGATCATCCGGCTATACGGACTGCGTGCAACCATCCCTGATCGGGGGTATCTAGCGGCCCGCCACTGGCTGGTCGGCAACGAGGTGCAAACCGTGCTCGATGGACGGCTGCTCGCTGTCGCGCTGCCCGGAACACTCGGACTGATTGCCAGCGGTGACCTGCTGTTCGCCGCCAACGCCAGCACGCTCGCCTTGTTCGATGCCCAGGGTCGATTCGTGGAGTCGCTACACGATGCCGACTTGCCGATCATGGCCATCCATCGCATCGGTCAGGGCTGCGGCGCGGTGGTGATCGCGGACGAGCAGGATCACCGCTTTTTCAGCCGTGACGGCCTTACCTGGTCGCCCTGCGCTGGTGCGATCGTCTGGAGCACGAGCGTGGCGCTGCCTGCCGTCATCCAGGCGCGTGCGGCGAACTTGCTGCGTCCGCAGTTACCCACAGAGCGTGTGCTGCTGGATGCGCACAGCGGCCATATCTTCGGGCGCTATGGCTCGTTTGTGATGGATACGGTCGGTGTGCTGTTCATCCTGATCGCCTTGAGCGGGCTGTGGATGTTTCTGCGCCACCACTTGCGCCGCGGCCATCCGTGATTTGGTCTTTGCGCTCGGCCAGCGACGTTCAGCCTTGGGTTACGGCGCCCAAAGCGCGCCTGACCCAATCTACGCGTCTGCCACGATGCTATCAGATTCGATACGCCGCCAGCGTCAGGAGCTTGGAGGTGAACCGCATGGCGCCACGCACCGGCGTGGGCAGAGGCAAGCCGCCGAGGGCGATGGCGGTATCCGCGTGTTTCGCCTCGTCGATCTTCATCTGCGCGACGATGGCGCGGCTCCTGGCGTCCTGTTCGGGCAGCAAATCCAGGTGGCTATCCAGGTGGCCCTCCACTTGCCGCTCGGTCTCCGCCAGGAAGCCCAGGTTCCACTTGTCGCCCAGCGCGCCGGCGAGGGCGCCCAGAGCAAACGAACCCACATACCAAAGCGGGTTGAGCACGCTCTTATGGCTGCCTAGTTCATTCAGCCGCTTCTCGCACCAGGCCAGGTGTTCGGTTTCCTCGTCGGCTGCCAGCAGTAAGGCACGCTGCGCTTCCGGGTTGCGCGCGGTGAGCGCCTGTCCGGCATAGAGCGCTTGTGCGCACACTTCGCCGCTGTGGTTGATACGCATAAGGCCGCCGGCATGACGCTTGTTGGTTTCACTTAACTCGACCTCGGGCACGCCGGCGTCTGGATATGTGCGCCGCGACCCGGCCCTGGCGAAGACCGTGCGCAAGGCACGATCGAACTGGAGGATGAAAGCCTCGGGCGTGGGCAGCATGGTTGCGGTTCCAACAGGATGATGACCCCGCGATTATCCTCGATTAGTCGACCCCCATCGCGCCCGGCAGGGTGAAATTCAGGTAGCCTGGGCAACATGCGCTGCTGCGGGCAGCGTTAACGTAGACGACAGCGCAGGAGTCCTACATGGATACCGCTCACTCCAACCAGAAGCAAATTGACCGGACCGCCATGAGGAGGGCTTGAGGATTTCCTGGAACGGCCGAAGCCAAGCCGAAGGGTAATGGATTGCCCTGGGTTGTTGGCTGCATTTAAAAACGGGCGGGCGTGTCATAGAGTTCTATAGTATGCGATCTGCCTACGTAATGATTCAGCCACGATGCTTGCGGGTATGAGCACGTGGCTCAAGTTGAGAGGATGGCTTGATGTCTGCTCTGACACGTTACTTTCTCTTGCTTTCACTTTCTGCATTTGTGAGTGCGCGAGCGGATACCACTAACCTCGCATCGAATCAGGATTTGAGCAAACTGTCCCTACAGGAATTACTCAACATCGAGGTGGTCAGCGTTTCCAAGTTTTCTCAGAAAGCGGCCAACGCCCCTTCTGATGTCACCGTGATTAGCGCGGACGAGATACGCAACTTTGGCTGGCGTACTCTTGCCGATGTGCTGGGTAGCGCGCGTAGTTTCAATATCACCAGTGATCGTCTTTATAGCTATGCGGGTGTGCGCGGTTTTGCTCCCCTAGGTGACTATAATAACCGGCTATTATTGATGATCGATGGCATGAGGATCAATGATAATGTCTATGATCAGGCTATGCTGGGTAGTGAGTTTTCACTAAACCTGGATATGGTCGATCACGTCGAGATCGTTCGAGGCCCTGGTTCGTCGATGTACGGAAATAACGCGCTATTCGGCATCATCAACCTGATTACCAAGCGCGGCCAGGAGGTTGGAAAGCGTCTGACTATTTCAGCCGATACCCTGAAATCAGGAAGCGTTCAGGGAAGCA
Source organism: uncultured Pseudomonadota bacterium (assembly GCA_903883985.1). GTDB lineage: Bacteria > Pseudomonadota > Gammaproteobacteria > Burkholderiales > Thiobacillaceae > PFJX01. Next base: position 10,496 of record CAISDD010000214.1, read on the forward strand.
TGGGTGGCAGACTGGATAACGATGCGGAATATCTGATTTCAGCCTCGCATGAATACGCTCCGGGAGAGAAATTGACCTTTCCCGAGTTTGCCCCTGGTAATACAGTGACTTCCGGAACCGACTCGCTTCATAATAGCCGCCTGTTCAGCAAGTTCAGTCAGGGTGGTTTCGGTGTCATGGTTAACCTGAGCAAGCGGGAAAAATTGAATCCCGCCGCGCTTTCGAGCGGACTATTTGACGATCCGCGCAACAAAATGGTCGATCAGCAGGGTTTCTTTGATGGACACTATACATGGAGCGCTACCCAGTCTACGGAATGGACGGCACGGCTGTTCGCAGGGTCGCACCAGTATCACGGCGATTATGTGTATAACGATCCGGTGATACTGAACCGGGATTTCGGGCGGGGTGATTGGTTGGGTGGTGAATTCAAGGGCGATACCCACCTTGGCATTGATCATCGGCTGGTTTATGGTGTCGAGTTGCAGAGGAATACGCGGCAACGTCTCTATAATTACGACGTTGACCCCTATTACCTTTATCATGATACCAACAAGACTGGCTTCCGCAAAGGGTATTATGTGCAGGATGAGTGGCACATGAATGATGCACTCAATGCCACCGTAGGCGCTCGTTTCGATCAAGTCACTGGAATTAACGATCAAGTCAGCCCGCGACTGGCACTGGTCTGGCACAGCAATCCCGATACGATCTGGAAGTCGTCCTATGGCACGGCTTTCCGAGCTCCAACTGCATTTGAGAGTTTCACGAACCGAGGTCGCCTGCTCCCGGAAAGAATCCAGACTCTGGAGCTGTCCTTCGAGCATTATCTGAGTTCCGAGCTGCATATGACTGTGGTCGGCTACGACTACCGTATGGAGAATCAAATCGCGAGCAATCCGGATTACGATCCAGCCAGTCCGGGAAATTATTATATCAACCTGCCTCAGTTACGGGGGCGGGGATTTGAAATCGAGGCCGAAAAGCTCTGGGATGGTGGCGCCCGCCTGCGTACTTCCCTGGATATTCCTTACCTGAGGGACGATCAGGGACAATGGCCCATCAACTCGCCCAAGTGGAACTTCAAACTCAATCATGCCCAACCACTGGACAGCCACTGGACTTTAGGCATGGAGGAGCAGATTGTAGGGCCGCAGAGGAGCAACCTGGGACAACTCGGAAGCAGTGCCATCACCAACCTGACGCTGTCTCGCAGAATGGGTAGTAATGGCTGGGAGTTTTCTGCGACCATCCGCGATCTGTTTGACCGGAGGCCGGATCAACCGGTTCTGGAGGACTATATGGCGCTCAATGCTCGGGATACGGTTCCCAACGTGGCTCGGAATATCAACATAAGATTGGTACGGCGATTCTGAGATTGAAGACCTATTTACGGGTGCTGCTACTGCTGTTTTTTTGCCCTGCCTGGTCGCTTGGCCAGGGCATGGTATCGGAGTCAGCGGTCAAGGCCGCTTTTATTTATAATTTCATCAAATTTGTGGAATGGCCCGCCAATACTCTGCCGACGGGTCATATCCGATTGTGCCTGGTCGGTCACGACGACAAGTTGCAAGTAGCAATCGAACAGATGGTTGGAAAAGAGGCCCAGGGTCGAATTCTTGAAATTGCAAATGTACAACGAAGCGATCTTCCTGGGAATTGCCAGGTCTTGGTGATCAGCAGCAATGAAGATCGCGTTGCCGAAATCCTGCGTATGGTTGGCGAAGCACCGAAGCTGACGATCAGTGATGCGGCCGATTTCATAGATGATCACGGCATGATCGGCTTGAATTCCGTAGATCACAAGGTTCAGTTCGATATCAATGTCAACTCGGCCCGCAGGGCGCACCTCAAGATCAGCGCACAACTACTCAAGCTGGCGCGGAGGGTCGTACAATGAGGCGACTTCTATCCCTGCCAATCCGTTATAAGCTGATGCTGCTTGCGGGATTCGTTCTGACGGGGGCAATGCTTTCAGTTATTTCATTTTCCATTTTCAACGAGTATCACGAACGTCGATATGCAATCGAGGAACGCGCCGGCATGATCGGTGGAGTTCTGGCCGCCAATGTGATGTCGGCCGTTTTATTCTCCGATGCAAGCGACGCCAGCAAAACATTGCACTCGCTGATCAACGTCCCCGATATTCGTGCCGCACGCATCATGACTTCGGTAGGTAATACGCTGGCTACCTATACCACATCCAGGCATGAGTTCTCGCCGCCTGACTGGGCGATGCCAGCGCGATTCGAAATTCGAGTTCCGATCATGAGCGAAAATGCGAAGATCGGTACGCTGTTTCTCGTGGTTTCCAATGCATCGCTCTGGCAGGCACTTCGCACCAACGCGCAGAGAACCACGGTGCTGATGGCCCTCTTGATGCTGCTTGCCCTGGCGGCGGCAAGCAAAGTGGGGCGTTACATCACCGACCCGATCGAGATTCTGGCCAAGACGGCACGACACATCTCTTCGACGCGGAATTACCAGCTTCGTGTAACGAACTATGCGGATGACGAACTGGGACATCTGATCGATGATTTTAATACCATGCTTGAAGAAATAGAACTCCGTGATACCCAACTCGAGACTAATATCGAGCAGCGTACCGTGCAGTTACGTCAAGCCAAAGAGCAGGCGGAAACAGCAAACCGCGCCAAGTCCGAGTTTCTATCGCGCATGAGCCACGAATTGCGTACTCCGTTAAATTCAATTCTTGGTTTTTCCCAGGTAATGGCGGGCGATCCAGCGCTGGATGAAGATCATCGCGACAGTACCAATGAGATATTCAAGGCCGGGCGTCATCTGCTTGAACTGGTCAATGAGGTGCTTGACCTGGCTAAAATAGAATCGGGTCGCTTACAACTTTCTATGGAAACCGTGCCGCTTGAGGATGTGGTGATGGAGTGTTTTGCACTCATCGAGCCACTTGCGATCAAGCGCAACCTGAATATCGAACGGCCCAATATGTCACACATGGCCGTGCGCGCCGACCGTATTCGTCTCAAGGAGGCGCTGCTCAACCTGATTTCCAATGCAGTCAAGTACAATCGCGATCATGGACACATCCGCCTGTCCATAGAATCGCGGTTGGAGCATAGACTTCGCATTGTAGTCAGTGACAGTGGACATGGCATTCCCGAAGACAAGCTCGATGATATATTTCTTCCGTTCAATCGGCTCAATGCGGAATTCAGTGATATCGAAGGTACCGGCATTGGCCTTACCATTACGCGGCGTCTGATCGAGACGATGGGAGGTACGGTTGGAGTGCATAGTGTTGTCGACAAAGGAAGTTCATTCTGGATTGAATTGCCGGCTAGCACGGTGGATGAAGTTACTCAACCGGAACAAGTGAAAAAACGATTGCATGCCAGGCCTGGGTTGCAATGCACGGTACTCTATGTAGAGGACAATCCGGCCAATGTAAAACTCATGGTTCGTATATTCCGTTCCTTGCCGTATATTCAGTTGATCACCGCGAATACTCCAGAGATTGGTCTGCAACTGGCAAGAGCTAACCCTCCCGCCCTGGTCATGCTGGACATTAACCTACCTGGTATGGACGGTTATGAATTGCTGGGACGGATACGTGCGGAATCATGGGGTAAAAACCTGCCAGCGATAGCCATCAGTGCCAACGCCATGCAGTGTGATATAGAGCGGGGCAATAGTGCTGGATTTGAAGCTTATCTCACTAAGCCAGTCGATCTGAACCAATTGAATGACACACTCGTCGGGCTTCTGGATCCAGGCTCCATGGCGACTGAGGAGATGACGTGATAGATATGGAAAATAGGGGGCTGGATCATCGTAATGCTCGTATTTATATCGTCGATGATGAACCTGCGAACCTTAAATTGCTGGTCAAGTTATTGCGTCAGGAACAATTCAATAATTTGACAACATTTGAAGACCCGCGCGCCCTTTTCGCTGCTTATGATAAGGCTCGTCCTGACCTGATCCTTCTTGATCTTCAAATGCCATACCTGACTGGCTTTGATGTGCTCGAACGATTACACGATATGCACGATCCTCTTTCCCCCCCCGTCCTCGTTTTGACAGCCCAGCATAGTCGTGAAAACCTGTTGTGTGCATTCAACTCCGGCGCTCGCGATTTTGTCAGCAAGCCATTCGACCGGCACGAGTTGCTGGCTCGGGTGCGCAATCTTCTGGATGCGCAACTGGCACAACGGCTTTTACATGATCAAAAATCCGTCCTAGAAATACTCGTAGGACAGAGAACGGAGTCTCTGCATCACACTCGCTTGCAGGTGGTACAGCGGCTTGGTCGTGCAGCAGAATACCGCGACAATGAAACCGGCCACCACATCATGCGTATGAGTCAGGGCGCAACCTGCATCGCCAGAGCAATTGGCTGGCATGATGACATGGTTGAATTGATGTTGAATGCCAGTCCGATGCATGATGTCGGAAAAATAGGCATTCCTGATCATATCCTGCTGAAACCTGGAAAGCTTGATCCTGACGAATGGTCCATCATGCAGACTCATTGTGAAATTGGTGCCAACATTCTGGACGGTGACGATTCCAGCCTGCTGGTCATGGCCAGAGACATAGCCCGTAGCCATCACGAAAAATGGGACGGTACGGGCTATCCGGATGGTTTGATGGGAACGGATATTCCGCAGGCTGCACGCATTGCCGCCATTTCCGACGTTTTCGATGCGCTCACTTCCCGGCGCCCCTACAAGGCGCCCTGGTCGGTCGATGATGCCGTAAAGCTGATATGCGACCAATCAGGAAAACATTTCGACCCTGAAGTCGTAAGTTGTTTTCAGCATTGTTTGCCTAATATCCTGCTTATTCGTGAAAGTTTCCAGGAAAGTTGAAACTTGGAACTCCTTCTACCTGTCCGTCTCCACCAACGCTACCGTGGGTAACTGTTGTCAGGTTATCGTAACTCATGGAGTTCAACGCATGTCATTAAGTAATCGCACGCAACCATTTTGCTTATCCTATATACCGACGATGGCCGCTCCTATCGAGGTTGACATGAGCGGCATTTTACCAGGTTAACTCGGTTTATAGGCAAAAGGGTTTATTCCGCCGACCAACCCCAACCGCGCCGCCTGGTAAGCGACGGGGGCGTGGCACCGTATCAGGAATACTACGCTGGCTACGCCCACCCAATCGCTTGCATGACCTTGTGCACCCATGGGCGATGCGCGGGTCGCCCATTTCGTGTGCGGGAATGATTACGGATTCTGCTGAATTCCGGACACGACCCAGCCATGGCTGGCGTTGGCGGGGCGAGTCAGGTGCCAGGTCTCGTCGAACGGGGTGGCCTGTTCGCTGTCCTCGCGCAACATGCCGTGGAAGCGCACGCTGACGATCTGATGACCGCCTTCTTCTGTGGCTTCGCGCACCTCGGCATTGAGCGTCACCACGTCGGTACGCTGCGCAGCACCCCGGCGTTCGTCGATGTCCAGCTTGATCTCGGCGTACATCTCCGGCGAGGTGAACTCGCGGATGTCATCGAGATTGCCGGCGTCGTTGGCGGCTTGCAGACGCAGGAAGTTGACCTTGGCCTGGCGCACGAAGGCCTCGGCATCGAAGCCTGGGGGCAGTGCGCTCGGGGCCGGTGCGGCTGTGCTGCCGCCGGACGGCGCCGCATCGAAGCGCACGGGCTGGTTGGCATCCGCGCCGGCATACTGAGCGGGTCTTGCCTGACCTCGGCTCAGGAACCAGCGTATCAGCATGAAGGCGGCCATGGCCAGCAAGGCAATCATCAGAAAATTGGCCACGCCCGCGCCCATGCCGAAATGGGAGAACAGCGCGGCCAAGCCGATGCCCGCAGCCAAGCCGGCAAGGGGGCCCATCCAGGAGCGTTTGTTGGGTTGCGCGGGCTGCGTGGGCGTAGAACTCGGCGTGGCCTCGCGCTTCATCGGTGCCTGGCGCTGCATGCCGTAGGATTTGCCGCCGCCTATCCGTCTCGCTTCGGCGTCTTGCATGGGCAGTGCGAGGCACAGAAAGAGGGTGAGCAGGGTAAGAAATAATCGTTGCATGGGTAGGCCTCCGTTAGAAAGAGTGTGGATTCTATCCGGGCGCAGCAGTAACCAGGATTTTCGCAACATCGTTGTGTAAGACCGGGATTGCGTTGAATCCTTTGCCTTGATCGACGGCTCGTACGTCTATACTGCGTGCGCCCCTGATGTGGGCACTTCCCCTCCCTGGCCCGGGATGCTTGCCGGGCAATATCCAGAGTGTCTCCTCGGACCGGACAGCAGCGCATCGGACGGCCCCCGTGGTCGGCTTTCGTCCACGGTGCATGCGTATCCAGGAGACTCCATGAATCATCGCCATTTTGTTCCCGCCGCCCTGCTCAGCCTGCTCGCCGCTGCCTTGCCGGCGCACGCACAGACCGGTGCGGAAGCGTTCAACCCCTTCGCCATGCTGGCGCCGATCATGACGCCTCTGGGCGCCATGCTGGTACCCATGATGGCGCCCATGATGGCGCCCATGATGGCGCCCATGAGCGCACCCATGAACGCACAGCCAAATGCCGCCAGCCCGGCCGTGTTCAACCCATTCAACCCGGCCATGTTCAACCCGGCCATGTTCAATCAGGTGATGCAGCCCGCACCCTATGGTGCGCCTGCGGGCATGATGCCTTTCAGCGGCTTGCAGGCGGCACCGCAAGCCTACGGCATGCCTGCCGGTTTCCCTGGTTTCCCTGGTTTCCCGGGTCTGCCCGCAGCTAGTGCCATTGCCAGCATGCCCGCAGCGAGTCCTTTCCCCGCCGCGCCCCAGTTCCAGATGCCCGTACTGCCGTCTTTCCCGGTATTCCCTGGCTTCCCCGGCTTCCCCTTCCCCGTCACACGCTGATTTCGTGGAAGCGGCCCCTCTGTGACGCGGGGCTGCTTGCCACAGGCTTCAGTTGCGGGCATGGCGAGCAAGCGCCGCGACGTGATCGTATAGGCTATGCCCGCTCTCCCACGGATAAACTGAAGGGTGTTCATGTCCGAGACCGGTCTCGACTACCGGGTCAAATTCGAGACGCTGGATCTCGGCGGCCTGGATTACCGCATCCGATCCTTGCTGGACCGGCAACAATACTTTGATCCCGACGGCAGCGCGCTGCGCGCCGGCATTTCTTCTGCCTCCTGGCCGCTGTTCGGCCTGGTCTGGCCGTCTTCGCGCATACTCGCCTCGACCATGCAGACTCAGGCCATCGAGGGCAAGCGCATCCTGGAAATCGGTTGCGGACTCGCCTTGGCGAGCTTGGTCATGCGCCGCCGTGGCGCGGACATCACCGCCAGCGACTGTCATCCCCTGGCTGCGGCTTTTCTGGCGGAGAACCTGCGCCTGAACCGACTGGCGCCTATTCCTTTTCAGACGGGAAACTGGGCCGATAGCGACCCGGTTTTGGGGAAATTCGACCTCATTGTCGGCAGCGACGTGCTCTATGAACGCGGGCAGCCGGATATCCTTTCCCGTTTCATCGACCGGCATTCCAATTCGGCGGTGGAGGTCATCATCGTCGACCCCGATCGCGGCAATCGCAGCCGTTTCAATCGGGACATGTCCGATCTCGGCTATGTACACCGCGAGCAAACTGCGGAAAAGCGTCAGTCCTGCGGCGAGCCTTACAAGGGCCGCATCCTGAATTACCAGCGCGGCGGCTGATCTGGCTCGCCGTGGGGCCGCTCAAGGTTCGTCGCGGTAGCGGGCGCCGAAGGCGTGGAAGTGCGGCAATAAACCTTGATGACTCGGTCGAACATGCCCGAGTGCGCGTCTGGCCGACGCTTCTTGATATTCTGGCACGGCTCGAATAGCCGACTGGAAAACTGGGTTATTGCCGATTATCATGCTGTACTCACGTTCTGCCGGGCTCTGCGCCGAGGCGGAACCGGCGAACCCCGAACAAGACTGGAATTGAGCAAATCACCATGCGTCCATCCCACATCGAAACCATACTCGACCGCGAATTTGCCAGTTGTGCAGCCGGACAGCACACGCCCGTCATGCTCTGGGGGCCGCCCGGCGTCGGCAAGTCGCAGATCATCGCTGGCATCGCCGCCAAGCACGGGGTGCCTCTGGTTGACATCCGGCTGTCGCAGATGGAACCCACAGACTTACGCGGCATCCCCTTTCGCAAGGACGACAACGTCGAATGGTCGGTACCCTCCATGCTGCCGGATGCCGTGCGTCACGGCCCGGCCGGCATCCTCTTTCTGGACGAGATCAACGCGGCGCCGCCGACGGTCTCCGCCGCAGCCTATCAGCTCATCCTCGACCGCCGGCTTGGCGAATACGCAATCCCCGATGGCTGGGCCATCTTTGCCGCCGGAAATCGCCAGGGCGACCGCGGCGTTACCTATGCCATGCCGGCCCCCTTGGCCAACCGTTTCACCCATTACGAGGTGGATGCCAACCTGGACGATTGGATGCGCTGGGCACTGGAGCATGGCATAGACGCACGCATCCTGGGCTTTCTGCGTTTTCGCCCCGATCTGCTGTTCCATTACGATCCGGCGCATAACCCGGTGGCTTTCCCTAGCCCGCGTTCCTGGGAATATGCTCATCGCGCGCTTTACAAGTTTGGTGACCGCACCGACTTGTTGGGCGACGCCCTGCAGGCCTGCGTGGGCCAGGGTGTGGGGGTCGAAATCAAGGCCTTTGTCGACAACATGGAGAATCTGCCGGACATCGACGCCATCCTCGCCGGCACCGAAGCCCTGGTGCCCAAGGGAATCGACCTGCAATATGGCGTCGCTGCGGCCCTGGTGCGGCGGGCGAAGGAATGCGCGGGCGACCCGCTCCGGCTGGGCAACATCCTCAAATACGCGCGCGGCTACCCGCAGCGCGAGATGGGGGTGATGTTGGTCACCGATCTGCACCGAGCCGTGGGTCAACCGTTGTTCGCCGTGCCGGAGTTCGTTGAATGGGCAAATGGCGTGGCCGAACTGGTGCTCTACGACTTCAAGCCGAGTTTGTGAATTGCGGGCAAACCCTCTCCTACGGATACCCGGCCAGCAATGAACGATATTTCCGCCATCGAGACCAAGCTTGCGGCCGCGCGCACGCGCCTGATCCTGGAGAAACCGTTTCTCGGTTCCCTGGTCATGCATCTGCCGCTGAGGGCTGCAAACGTGAAGTGGTGCAAGACCACGGCGACCGATGCGAAAAATTTCTACTACAACCCCGACTATATTGGCCGGCTGAGCCTGGAACAGACCCAGTTTGTGCTGGCGCACGAGGCCATGCATTGTGCGCTGTCGCACTTTGCGCGGCGCAATCACCGCCAAAAGCATCGCTGGGATGTGGCCTGCGATTACGCAGTCAACATGATCCTGGACGACGAACGCATGCACGGGCCTGAGAATGCCTTGCTGAACGCGGCCTACCGGGGCCTGACCGCAGAAGAGATCTATCCGGTGCTGCACGAAGATCCGCCGGAAGAAACTCAGGACCAGCACTTGTTCGATCCTGCCTCGGATGAACAAGGCGCAGAGGGGGTTCTTCTCCCCCCCTTTCAAGGGGAGGGCCGGGGAGGGGATGGGCAAGCTCGCGACGAAGGGGGCGGGTCTTCTACGGACGGGCAGGAAACCAGCTCCGGCCAGTCGCAAGCCGCCGGCGAGCCTGAGGATGCTTCACCACTCGACTCGGGGCGGCTGGATGAGCAATGGAAGAGTCGCCTGGCCGCGGCGGCGCAGTCCGCTCGCCAGGCCGGTCGGCTGTCCCCGTCGCTGATGCGTCTGATCGATCATCAGCTAGCGCCGCAGCTACCCTGGCGGGCGCTATTGGCGCGTTACATGACGAGTGCAGCGCGTGACGATTACAGTTGGAAGCAGACTTCCAGGCGAGAATCTGCTGCCTTGATGCCGCGACTCTCCAGCCAGAGCGTCGATGTGATCGTGGCGCTGGATACCAGTGGTTCGGTGCGGGAAGACGAGTTGCGGGCATTCCTGAGCGAAATCGACGCGCTCAAGGGCCAGGTTCGGGCGGCGATCACCCTGCACGCCTGCGACGAAAAGCTCGATGCCCAGGGGCCATGGCACTTCGCCGCGTGGGAAACCGTGCGTCTGCCGGAAAGTCTGCGCGGCGGCGGCGGCACCGATTTCCGGCCTATGTTCGAATGGGTGGAGCGGGAACATCTGCGCCCGGATCTGCTGCTCTACTTCACCGATGCACAAGGGCGCTTCCCGCCGCAAGAGCCGCCTTACCCGGTGGTCTGGCTGGTAAAGGGCAAGGCGGGTGTGCCCTTTGGTGCCCGCGTGCAACTCAACTGAGAGCCTGCGGCCACAGATACTCGGAAAAATTTGTCGCTGACCTGGTTTTTGCTTGCATCGCCCGTGGACACGGGAACCATGTCGGTGTCATGATGTGCACTGCTGCATGGTATGGATGGTTGTCGGGTAGATCGAAAGTATCAGACGATTGTGCGTGTCTTTTGCGGTGTTAGTGGCGTTAGCATGTCAGTATCGTTTGTGTCGCCGCCCCTGGGTTGCCGGCAAAAGACGGTGTGAAATGCAACCTTGCAGTGAATCTTTTAGGAGACAAATGCATATGAACATTCTGCGCAGGAACGTATTGAAAGGTGCTGGTGCCGCCAGCGCTGTGAGCGTGGCCATGGCCGCGGGTCTGCTGAAGCCGACGGCAGCTTTTGCCGGCTGGAGC
>CAISDD010000215.1 GCA_903883985.1 uncultured Pseudomonadota bacterium
CTTTATCGGAAACGGTGACAGTCAGCATGGCGAACTCCTTTTCTTACATGGTAAGAATAATGTAGCACGTCACTCCGGCAGCAGGATGTAGATGCCCAGGAGATCCATCGGCAACACCGGGTAAACAACCTGAAAACGCTTGCCGTCCATCAGGGCGCTGAAGCGTTCGTGGGCTTCAACCAGGTGTTGGGATTGCAGCTCGGCGACGCCGGCGAATTCGGCCTTGAGAACATCGAGGAGCTTGAGTTCGTTTTCCAGGAAGCTGGCGCGGGCCTGGGGAGAGAGGTCGGAGGTGGCGCGCGCTTCAGCCAACAACGCCTTGGCCTCGGCGTGGTCGAGGAATTCCTTTTGCTGCGGGGTGCCGCGCCAGCCCCAGAGCAGCATTTCTTCGGCGACGATCTGGTGGTTGGCGCGGGATTGTTCGATGACGTTGCGGCAGCGGAACAGCATCAGCGTGGTTTTGTTGGCGACCTGGCGGGTGCGGATGACGGCGGCGCGGGCGGCACGTTTGTCGGAACGGGCCAGGGTGTTGGCCATGACAAGCTGGCAGAGCTGTTCGACGAAACGGTGGTTGCGGCCCAGGTAGTGATGGCCTTCCGGCGTGGGGGACTGGAAGCTGATCTTAATGGGATCACCCGCCGGCAGCAGATCGCGTAGTGAAGGTGGCAAGTTGCCAGGGACGATGGCGTATTTGTGAGGATCACGTGGATTCTGGGTGACTTGCACGCCGAGCAGGTTGTTGAGGGCGGCGCTGACGAAGTCTTCCACCGCCTTGGGGTCGCCGATGGCTTCGTCCACCTCACGCAGATCGGCTTCGATCTCATGAGCCTTGATGGCGTGCTGGGCGAAGATGCCGCGGGAGGCTTTCTCTCGCGCGGCGGCTTCATCCACCTTGCGGGTGATGTTGGCCTTGGCCACGGCGGCTTCGCCAAAGTCGCCAAAATCGAATTCGATCTGGTATTTGCCGGCGCGTTTCTTTTCGATCTGGCGGCTCGGGTTGAGCAGCAACGCTTGGGTGATGGTGTCGATGATGCTTTGCGAGTCTTCCGGGAAGGGTACGTTGATGCCGGTGGCGCGTTTGATTTCGCGCACCTTGCGCAGCAGCACGTCGAGCACGATGCCGTCGATGGGGTTGTCGGCACCGTAGAGCAGGCAGGCTTTCACTTCCGGCGCGGTCTGGCCGAAACGATCGACGCGGCCTTCACGCTGTTCCAGACGGTTGGGGTTCCAGGGCAGGTCGTAATGCAGGACAGCGGTGAAACGGTCTTGCAGGTTGATGCCTTCGGAGAGGCAATCGGTGGCGATCAGCACACGCGGGTGGGTGACGTCGATTTCTTCGATGCGCTGTTTGCGGAGTTCGTCGGGGAGTTCGCTGGTGATGACCTGGAGGTCGAGCTTGGGGAATTTCTTTTTCAGCGCCGGGGCGAGCTGTTCGCCGACGTAGTTGGCGGTAGCAATGTAGCGGCAGAAGACGACGGAATGGAAGCCCTGCTTCACCCAGTCCTCGATGATGAGTTCGGCGGCGGCGAGCTTCTGGTCGTCTTTGAGGTTGGCGAGTTTGCCGAGCTGATCTGCAAAACCGCGCAGTTGGCTCTTCTGGTAGGCGCTCCAGTCGTTGCGCTCGACGATCTGGGTGGGGGTGTTGTCGCTCTCGGCGCCGGATTCGGTGTCTCCAACCGGGTTTTGTTCATCGCCAACCGGGTTTTGCTCAAGTTCGAGTGTGGCCACATCGCTTGATTCGTCGCCGGCAGCCGAGGCCAAGTTGATGAGGCGGGTGTTGAGCATTTCCACGCCGGCGGCGGGGCTGGACATGACTCCGCGCAATAGGGCAAGCGCCGTCCAGTATTGGACGCGGCGTTTGGTGTCTTGCTCGTGGTCGGAGGCGATGAGCTTGCGGGCGAAATCGAGTATCTGCTCGAAGAAGCCGGCATAGCCCGGCGCCAGGTCGTAGGGCCATTCGAAGGCGTCGCGCTTCGGGAACGGGGTGTCTTCGCCCAACCACTTTTCCACATCGCCGCGTTTGCGCTGGACAAAGTGGGTGGCCAGTTCCCGGCGCTGGGCCTGGCTGGAGTTGGGCAAGTCGAGCGTCTCGAAATCCGGCTTGAGCAGGCCCAGCAGGGACTGGAATTCTTCCGGCTTGCCGCTGTGCGGAGTGGCGGTGAGCAGGATGAGTTGCTGGTCGGGCTTGCGGGCGAGGCGGCTGACCAGGTGGTAGCGCTGTTGCTGGGTGGTGGAGGCGCCGGCGGGGCGGGCGCAGGTATGGGCCTCGTCCACGATCACCAGTTCCGGGCATTGTTCGATGAAGACATCGCGCCGGACATCGGACTTGATGAAGTCGATGCTGATGACCTGGTAGGGGTAGTAGTCGTAAACGCTGGTGTCGCCCTGGATTTGCCGGTCGAGCCGGGCCTGGGTGTTGGAAC
>CAISDD010000216.1 GCA_903883985.1 uncultured Pseudomonadota bacterium
AAAAGCGCTCCCGCGATCCGTTATCGGCTGGATCGCCTGGCAGCAAGCATCGGCGACAAGAAGATTCGCGACGTGACCCGCCAGGACATCATCAGTGCCCTGGATGCAATCGCAGAAGGTCAACGTGAAGGACAAACCGCCAAGATGTTGAGCGGCGAGGTCTTGACCCAGACCAAGCGTCTTTTCCGCTTCGCCCAGTCGCGTGAATGGGTGGCGGCTTCCTGCGTGGAAGAACTCACCCGTCGCGACTTCGACGCAAAACCCAACAAACGAGATGTTGCGCTTCGTCTCGATGAACTGGTGGTTGTCTGGCGGACGCTGGACAACCCGAAGGAATGCAAGGCCGATCCCGTCACTGTCGCGGCCATGAAGCTGCTGATCCTCACCGGCCAGCGTGAAAGCGAGGTTTGTGGAGCCAAGTGGACAGAATTTGACCTTACGGAGAATCTCTGGCGCATCCCCACCGAACGGACCAAGACGAAGCGGGCACACCTCGTCCATCTGGCACCGCAAGCAGTGGCAATCCTGGAAGCCCTGACTCCGCTGACCGGGTATCGGGAACACGTTTTTGCTTCGCCATTGAAACCAGGTCAGCCCATCTACGGGCGCAGCGTCAACAATGCCTTGGGAACCCTGTTCAAGGCCGGCAAACTGGCGAATGTCACCCCCTGCCATGTCCATGATTTCCGCCGCACCCTGATCACCCGCCTGCCCGACCTGGGTTATGAACCCTTCCTGGGCCACAAGATCGCCAACCATGTGCTGGCCGGCGTGTTCGCCCACTACAACCACAACGCCTACGAAGAACAACGCGCAGCGGCGCTGAAGGCTTGGGCTGAGCGGATCGAGACACTGGCGATTGGCTCGAACGTGGTTCAGTTACACCGTGCCGCGTGATATTGGGCTGTACAGACTGGCAAGCGAGCTTCCTGGGGAACGGTGAGCCAGAATTCAGTCCGGTGCCCCACAGTGCACTGCGGGTACACAGCGGATTGCACGCAAGCTATACGCAGCCGCTGTGGTGCACTAGCAGTTGTCTGGAATGACCGCCGACGGATGGCGGCGAGTCATTACTGGCATCACGGCCAGTCGCATCTTGCCGGCCTGTCAGTAGAGGTCTTCAGAAGGTTTCACCTCTTCACGGTCACCGCCTTGCGCTTCGGTTGAGCAAGCTTTGCAGGCCGGCCGCCTTGGCCGTTGCGTTGCCAGGCTCCCCGTAAATGCGGCGCCCAATCCGGCCAGTGGCCCAGCGCCGAGGCCATTGCGCGCACCGTGCGCCAGTAGTCGTAGCGGCTGCTGGCCGAGAGGCCGCTTGTCCAGCGCTCCAGAACCCAGCGCAGGTGCTTGGCCTGCCATTGACGCGGCTCGCAGATGCCAAAGCGATCCGTGATCGCTTTGGCCATGCGCTCGCCGCGTTCAATATGACCCCGGACAGAGGATTTCGCACCCGGCAGGGCGCGCTCCAGAAGGATTGTGACGCCCATAGCCATGTCACTTCCGATGCGTGCCGATGTAAGCGGCCAGGATGTCGAGGCGGTTATGCCCCAGTTCCTCGCTGAGAAGAAGGCCAAGCTCCTCGGCGAGTGGTCCTGCCGCCGGATCAGGGGGAAACTCATCTGCGGGAAGCGCTTGGGCCACGACCGGTGCCGGGTAGTTAGAGAGATCCATGTAGCGATCACAGGCCCAGGCCGCGCGAAGATGGTGGTATCCCTTGATCCCATGACGATGCAGGATGACTCGGGCGCGATGGATTTCGCCTCGATTCACCAATTCATCGAAGCTTTCCCCTGGCCGCAGCAGGTTGTTTCCGCAGCCCAGTGTTTGGCGCGTCGTGTCGGCGTTTTCCAGCGCGCAATCACCCGCGCCATCGACGGGCACCCAACGAGCGACCTCCTTGCCACGGCCGCCTTTTGTTCCCTCACGGATGTCGATCTTCCCTTTCTGAGCGGATTCGCGGCACCAGCGAGGAATGTCGCCAAGGACTGCCTCGCGCAAACGCATGCCGAAGCTGCGCGCGAGTTCCGCCACGGAGGCGGCTCGGAACATGTCGGCATTGCGTAGTGCCTCCAGAGCCGTCTGGAATTGATCCCAGTCGTAGCCGCCTGGGATGGTTTGGCGACAACGGCTGCGTTCTCCAACAATTCCAGAAGGGGACTCGACCCGCAGTATCGCGTCGCCGCGCAACGCCTTTAGGGTGGTACTGACGCTGGACAAGAGGTTCTGGGCATAGGCGACCGCCATCGTTTCCTCTTCGACTCGCTGGGCCAGATGGTCGGCGTAATCGTCGAGGTGTAACTGGGTGATTCCGCAGGCATCACGAACACCGTGGTACGCATGCAGCCACCGACAAAATTGCCGCCAACGCACGACATGGGCATGGACGGTGGCAAAGTGCCCCTGGCCGTAATAAACGCGTAGTGCCTGGTGACCAGCCCAGGCGATCTGTTTGCCGTGGCCAAAATTGCGGCTTGTAGCGAATTTGTTCATCTTGGTTCTCCAGAGATCGAAATGGGAAATGCCGATGGCTGGACGCCAGCCGCTTCGTCTAAGCGAAGCAATTCGTCCTGGGTCCAGCCGCGCTCCGATTCCCGCCCACAAGTGGTGAGTGTTGACCCGGTTTCGGCCGGGCACCGCGGAGCGCTGGTCGTCGGCGACGACCGTGGAGGCGTGTTTGTGGGCAGCCTCAAGCCCTTGATGAAGCACTCGCGCGTCATCGCTGAGGGCATCAAGCCCGGCGGGAGGATGACTGTCGGCGTGGCGGCCAACGGTGCGGTGCATGGATTGCTGAACGCCCTCAGGCATGGCGTGGGGATGTCGGGTTGCCTGGCCTGATGGCCGCCGAAATGAAATCAGCGGCCCCCGATGCCAAGTGCCGGAGGGGTATTAGTTGGGGTATTGGTACGCCCATCGCGATCGATGGCGTGGCGTGAAGCCAGGCTGCGCCAGGATTCCGCTATTTCGAATCGCTGCTGTCTCTTTGGGAAATACCCAATCAGAAACAGCACTTCCAGGATGTGAGGGCTGGCGACAAGGAGCCTGCCGCAGGCCATTCTATTGGCCCTATCCGTGTCCAGAGTCGGGCGGTGCTGGTTGAGAGGGAGCCCCTCGCTATTACGGTGCCGTCGCAGTCAGACCGTGAGCGGCGTTTGAATGCTGATTATTTCGAGTGGCCAGCTACCACGTACATGCCGTCACATAGTGGCGGTCGATGGATGGAGGAATGGTATCTCACAACCTTCCTGGAAATAGATGCAATACAGGGCCACTTCGTGGGCTTTCGCCGCCAATAACGGACATCGTGTGCTATCTAATACTGTGCCATGCCGGTATGTCCCGGCGACATCCACACAGTACCCAGCATGGCCGCATCCAACGAAAAACCACTCACCCTCCTGCGCCGCCCGCAGGTCGAGGCACGAACGGGCCTGTCTCGTTCCGCCATCTATAGCAAGCTTCACCCCAATCCCAAGCGTCCCGCCGATTACGACCCAACCTTCCCGAGGCCGGTGCCCATCGGCGTGAAAGCAGTAGGCTGGCTCGCGCATGAGGTCGATGGCTGGATCGCTGCCCAAGTCGAAAAGGCGCGCAAAAATCGGGAACGGAACGGGAAGACACAGTGACCACCAGGCCCGGTAGAAGGGATTTTGGTGTGCCGCTTGTACAAGGTGCTGAAGCGGTCGAGTACCCCATAGCCGCACTGGGTGGCATTCTCGGCGCAGCGGTCCACGCAATCGCAGATGGCGCGCAGATTGCTACCGCCATCGCTGGACAATCCATTCTTGCGGCAGCCGCGTTGGCGGCCCAGGGCGTGGCCGAGGTAGCGACCGCCACCGGCAGAAAACCACTGAGTTTGAATCTGCTCACGGTGGCCTTGAGCGGTGACGGCAAGAGCACAGCGGATGGCCCCGCACTGGAGCCGATCCGTGAGGTCGAGCGCACTGAATACCTCCGCTACGAGAAGGATCGCACGGCGTGGGAATCCACCCCAAAAAACGGGCGTCCGGCAAAACCCATCAACCCCTTGCGACTCGTCGCGGACTTCACGGCCGAGGGGCTGATTCGCCAGTTTCGTGAGGGCAGATCCAGCCTGGGCGCCTTCTCGGACGAAGGCGGGGCCGTCTTCGGTGGGCATTCGTTCAGCGCGGAGAAAAAACTCGCCACTGCCGCTGCCATCAGCAGTCTGTGGGATGGCGCCGGCATCCGGGCGAGGGCACGCGCTTCCGATGATCGCGGTGGGCTGGAGGCGCATTTCGATGCCAGGCTCACGGCGCACTGGCTGATTCAGCCCGCCGCCGCCGCTGATGCCCTGAACGACACCCTGCTGGCTGAGCAAGGTTTCTGGCCCCGTGTGCTGCTGGCTACCCCGGCGCCTGGTGCCCCGCGCATCTATCGGCCCTATGTGCCCGAGACCAGTCCAGAAATTCGCACCTATTGGGATCGCATCATCACGCTGCTGAATCTACCCAATCTGGCGCCGAAATGTCGGCCGCAGATGAACTTCAGTGCAGAGGCCAGCCGTCAATTGGCCACCTTTTTTGAAGCGATGGAACACGACACGCGAGGCACTGACGGCAAGTACAAGGCAATACGCTCATGGGGTGCCAGGGCGACCGAGCAGGTATGCCGCGTGGCTGGAGTAATCGCCGTAATTGAGCATGGCCCTGAGACAGAAATACAGCACAAAGAAGTGGCAACTGCGGAAGCCCTGGTTAGCTACTCGCTCGATTGCTGGCTGCGCCTGTTGGAACGACAACCGGAGATCGAGGCGCGCGATTATGCCACCCGCCTGCTGGGCTGGCTGAAGGGGCAACCCAGCGCGCAGTCCACCGGCCGCGCGATGCTACGCATCGGCCCCAAACCGAGATCAGCCAGCCTACGCGATTCGGCCCTGGCAATTCTGGAAGGCCAGCACCGTGTCGTGGGCCTGGGGGGCGACAAATGGGGGGCAGTCTCATGAACCTCAGTTTCGATGCAATTCTCCGACACCTGGGCGACACGGGCGACACGGGCGACAAGGCGACAACCCACGCCAGAACTGGGTTTACGCCGGGCGACACCATGGGCGACACAAGGGCGACACCCGAGTCGATGAGATGCAACAGTCGCCCCCTGTCGCGCCCTGTCGCCCCGGCCTAATCCCGCTCCCATGGCGGCTAGTCGACCTTGTCGCCCCTGTCGCCTGAACACCACCCCGATAATGAGGGAACCATGTGCCTACAAAAAGACTTCACAACTCAGCAGTTCGCCGCCACCACCGGCTGGGCTCCCATCCACTTCGCGGCAGCCATGAGTGCGCTTCCGGCCGAGAGTGGGCAGGCCGCGGCATGACTCCGAAACGTACCGCCTTCATTGCTGAGTACCTGATATGCCGCAATGCCAGCGAGGCAGCGCGCCGGGCGGGATATTCGGCGAAACGGGCGGATGCCATTGGATATGACCTGCTGAGAAATACTGAGATACGCGCCGCCGTAGATGCCAGGCTCCAGGAAGTCGCTGAAAAGGCCGGGCTCTCGGTGGAACTGGTGCGCGCCAGCCTGGTCCGTGAACTGAACTTCGACCCCGCCAAGGCGTTCAACGCGGATGGAAGCCTCAAGCAGATCCACGAAATGGACCCGG
>CAISDD010000217.1 GCA_903883985.1 uncultured Pseudomonadota bacterium
CCTGGCTCCTCGTCACCATGCCGTCCACCAGCCAAATCCTGGCTACTTTCGCTGAATTGGCTGGCAACCTGATCCGGTTCATCCAAGGCTCGGCCAAACCTAGACCAACTCACCTCAAACCTCATCGGAAACATGCCTACAAATCAACCACTTGAAAGTGTCGTCTGGTTAAGTTGAGAGGATTGAGGGGCAACGCCCCTGGAATATTGAAACCAACACCCATGAAGGCTGATAGCCCGTCCCATCCTCCTCTCCGTGCCGCAATCGCCTTCTCGAAATGACTAAAGACTAAATTCCAGAAAAGAGGGCCAAGCGCATTCCGTAATTTACCGCCTAAATCCCGGTCTGAATCAGCAAATCCTGACTTTCAAGGCGGCATGGCTACCGTATCCCAGGATCAAACGCCGCCGCTGTGGACCAGCTCGTAATAGAGTTGTTCCAATTCGTTCTTGTGCTTGGTCTCTTCGTTGGCCAAAAACACGAACAGGTCATGGATGGTGCCGGGTTCTGTGCCCTCCGCCAGGCTCTGGTATTGCTGCATCGCCGTGTGCTCACGGCCCAGCGCGTAGCGCAGCAAAGTCTGGTCGTCCGGTTGTTCGCCCAAATCAGGCAATAGCACGGCGTCACTGAACTTGCGGTCGCTGGCAGGGGTCGCGACCAGCATGCCCACCTGGTCGGCCAGGTCGGGACGCGCGGCCAGGTCGGTGAATAGCTGAACATGCAGGGCCTCTTCCGCCGCCAGCTCTTCCACCAGCCAGCGCAACTGTTTGCTGACCTTGGGAATCAGGGAAGTATAGAAATCTCGTGCGGTCACCTCGAAGGAGGTCGCCACCTCAAGGATTTCCTTCAAGGTTTTCTGGGCGCGGATGCGATCAAAGCCGTGAATAGTGTCTTCGCTCATGATTATTTTCCCATTGCCTTGAGATAGCGGTCCATGCTGGCGGCGACGCGGTGGCCGTCGGCGACGGCGTGCACCACATCGGGGCCGGCAACGCAGTCGCCCGCAGACCAGAGCCAGGCCTCGGAGGTACGACCCTCGGCGTCGATCTTGATCCGACCCCGCTCCCATTCCAGGGCTTCGGTCAGCGCCTCTCCCAGCAGCGCGGTGTCGGCAAACTGGCCGATGGCTTCGATCACCGTATCGCAGGCGTGGAGAGTCTCGTCCGCTGCGTCGTATTTTGGCGCGAAGCGTTTTTTCTCGTCGAGGATGGAGAGCACCTTCCAGGTCCGCAGACCGACCAACTTACCGCCGGCGTCGATCTTGCAGCCTTGTGGGCCACACTGGTCACGAATGAGGACGCCTTCTTCCAGGGCTTCCTTGATCTCGTCGGGATCGGCCATGAAATGCTGCTGATCTTCCAGGGCGGTCACGACCACATCGACTTGACCGAACTGCTGTTTCTGCAAACGTGCCAATGAGCGGGCGATATCCATGGCGACGTTGCCACCTCCGATCACGACCGCACAATGGGGTAGATCGAAGGGCTGGCCGGCGGTGATCTTTTGCAGCAGATCGACGGCCCGTAACACCTTTTCATGCTCCGAATGAGGAATTCGGGTCTGGCGCCCCTGTTGCAGGCCGATGGCCAGCAGGACCGCATCGTGGTCATGCCGCAGTTGGTCTAGCGTGATGTCCTGGCCGATGCGCACGTTGCAGCGGATATCGACCCCCACGGAGCGGATGACATCGACATCCTGATCGATGCAGGCATAGGGCAGGCGGTATTCCGGGATACCCCAGCGCGTCATGCCGCCAGGCTCGTCCAAGGCCTCGAACACGGTGACACGGTGACCCAGTCTGGCCAGATCGAACGCAGTGGTGAGGCCAGCCGGGCCGGCGCCGACGATGGCGATATTCCTGCCCGTGGCCGGTCCTGGACCTCCAACGATCTGCTTGCATTGTTCCAGCGTCACCTGATCCATGATGTGGCGCTTGAGCCAGCGGATGGCGATCGGGACACCCTCATGCCGCGCGGCGCAGGCGGTTTCGCATTTGTGCGTACAGACCCGGCCGCAAATCCCGGAAAATGGATTGGATTCATAGAGCAGACGCAAGCCGCGCTCATAGTCGCCATCGCGCACGGCGGCGATATATTGAGGAATCGCCATGTGGGTGGGACAAGTAGCGACGCACAGTCCGCAAGCCACACAGCGATCAGCCTCCAATCGAGCCTGTTCGACGCTGTAGCCATCGACGATCTCGGCGAACGAGCCTATGCGCACCTCCGCTTCCATTTCACCCATGGGGACGCGGGTCGCACCGGTCAGCCTGTGGCCTTCTGGGCGATGATAGCCAAGCCGGGCTTGATCCCAGGGCTTCTTGTCCACGCCCGGAGTGAAGCGAAACAGATCGGGATCGCGCTCTACCCAGGTGTATTCGTTGGACATGGTGAGCGAGCCGGTCATGCAGATGTCGACGCACAGCGCGCACCAGCAGCAACGGCCGTAATCGATGCGCGGGCGCAAGCCGGAATCACCTTCTTTGGTGTCGATGCCCTCGACCGGAAGCATGTCGATGGCGCCGTTCTGGCAAATGGTTTCGCAGGTGCCACAGCCGATGCATTTCTCGACATCGTTCTTGTGGAAGCCGCGATAACGCGGCGCGGCCGGGCGATGGAGAGGATCGTCTATGCTGACCGGATCGCGCAGCAGATTTTTCCAGGCGGTAAAGGGGGAAAGGAGGTCGCGGATGCTCATGACAGTATGCGCCGGGCCGCCCAAAGCGTACTAGCACCCCCTCGGGGGGCAGTGAGCGAAGCGAATGTGGGGGGCTGTTTCATTTCTCGCTCATCGTTCAATCTCGGGCGGATAGGTGTGCAAAGACACCATGAGGGAAGCGACGTCGGAAATATTCACGTTAACGATCATCCGTTCCAGCAGCGTCATGGCATGGGTATAGGAAGGTCCACGCACATTGACCCGGCGCGGATAGCCGCTGCCGTCGGTGACCAGGTAGTAGCCATATTCGCCGCGCGAACATTCGCCCCGCACATAGGTCTCGCCACGCGGGATTTTCCAGTGCAGCATGCTGGGCATCTGCGCCATGATAGGGCCGTCGTACGGCATCTTGCCCAGTATCTGGCGGATCAGGTCCACCGACATCAGCAGATCGCGTCGGCGCACATCGGAGCGGGTGTAGATGTCGGAGTCGTGGCCGATCACCGGTTCGAATTCGAGTTCGGGATATATCAGATAGGGCGCATCGCGGCGCACATCCTTGGCCACACCCGCCGCACGGGCATTCGGCCCGGTGATGCCGTATTCGTCCAGCCAGGCCGGGTCTATCACGCCCAGGCCAACGGTGCGCCGCTTGAACACTGCGTTGCAGAACATCACCTCGAAGACGTCCTGCAGCGTGCGTTCGATCTCGCGCAGGGTGGCTTCCATGCGCTGGCCGAAGCCTTCCGGCAGGCCATCACGCACTCCGCCCGGCAGGATGAACATGTGGTAAATGCGAGCGCCGGTGAGTTCCTCGAAGCGGTCCAGCATCAGGTCGCGGGCATAGGTCGTCCACTGGCCGATGACGCCCTGGCCCAGGCTGCCTGCCTGGCCCCCCAGATACATCAGGTAGCTGTTGATGCGGCCCATTTCAAGGATCAGCGCGCGGATCCAGTTGGCCCGTTCCGGCACCTCAATGCCGGCCAGTTCCTCGACTGCGGCGGCGTAGCAGTATTCGTTGAAATCCGGCTCCGGTACGCAAATGCGGCAGACGATGGTGAAACACTGGATGAAGGTGCGCCGCTCCATCATCTTTTCGAAGCCGCGGTGCAGGTAGCCGACATGGGTCTTGCCCGCCACCACTTCATCACCGCATACGGTCAATTCCACCGACATATTGCCAGTGATACCGGGGTGGTTAGGCCCTTGCCAGAGCTTAAGGTATTTGCCAGACGCAAGATCGATGTCGAGCGTGCCATCGGCCTTCCGGCCTGGATATTGGCTGCGGTCTGGGGTGAACATCATATCAGTACCGCCGGACCGTTCCAAGGTACTGATGCGCCCCCTCGGGGGGCAGCGAACGAAGTGAGCGTGGGGGTGGTCATCAGTACCGCCGGACCGTTCCAAGGTACTGATGCGCCCCCTCGGGGGGCAGCGAACGAAGTGAGCGTGGGGGTGGTCATCAGTACCGCCGGACCG
>CAISDD010000218.1 GCA_903883985.1 uncultured Pseudomonadota bacterium
GCTTCATCCGGGTAGGGTGGGCAAACGGCCTTATCGTTTGCCCACGCGGACTCGCAACGGTGAAATGGGTGGGCAAACAAAAAA
Source organism: uncultured Pseudomonadota bacterium (assembly GCA_903883985.1). Taxonomy (GTDB): domain Bacteria; phylum Pseudomonadota; class Gammaproteobacteria; order Burkholderiales; family Thiobacillaceae; genus PFJX01. The sequence goes on from CAISDD010000218.1 coordinate 85, forward strand.
ACGTTTGCCCACCCTACACATCTGCGCTTTCGGGCAACTCGCCGGAAAGCCCGCGTAGGTTGGGCTGAGCAAGGCGAAGCCCAACACCTTGCAAGCTTCGACCTGGCGCTAATGAGTAGCGTCGGCGTCTCGCCGGTTTCACCCCAGTCAGCGCAGCTTGCGTTAGCCGACGTTTCATGTCGGCGCAACCCAGCACGGCCGTGGATGTTGGGCTTCCAGCCGTCAGCCCAACCTACGCTTGCTGTGTACGTGAACCATGGCCGTGACCCTGGGCGGCCTAGCGCAGTCCCAACACATCCTGCATGTCGAACAGGCCGCTCGATCGTCCTGCGACATGGCGGGCGGCACGCAAGGCGCCGAGCGCGAAAGTCATGCGACTGCTGGCCTTGTGGGTGATTTCCAGGCGTTCGCCCACGCCGGCGAAGAGCACTGTGTGGTCGCCGACGATGTCGCCACCACGCACGGTCGCAAAGCCGATCGTGGAGGGGTCGCGCTCGCCGGTCACGCCCTCTCGCCCATACACGGCGCAGGTCTTCAGGTCGCGCCCGAGCGCATGGGCAACGGCCTCGCCCAAGGCCAGTGCGGTGCCCGACGGGGCATCGACCTTGTGGCGGTGGTGCGCTTCGATGATCTCGATGTCGTAGCCCTCGTTCAGGACGCGCGCGGCCATGTCCAGCAGCTTGAGCGCCAGATTCACTCCCACGCTCATGTTGGGGGCGAACACCAGAGGGATATCCAGTGCGGCGGCGGCGATGGCGGCGCGGCCCTGGTCATCGAAACCGGTCGTGCCGATGACCGCGGCCACACCCAATTCCTGGCAGACGGCCAGATGTCGCAAGGTGGCTTCGGGACGGGTGAAGTCGATCAGCACGTCGGCGCCATCGAGTGCGGCGGCTACATCGCAGATGACTACGGCCCCCAGTGGCTTGCCGATCGCTTCTCCGGCGTCCCGTCCCAGGGTGGCGCTGCCGGGGCGGCCCAGCGCCGCGTGCAGGCGCATGTCTGGCGCGCCGGCCAGCGCTTCGAGCAGGACACGGCCCATGCGCCCGGAAGCGCCCGCAATCACCACCTTGATCATGGCTTCACGCTCCCCGGCGCCACATCCCCCTCGACCGTCTTCAGCTTGTCATTCTCGAAAATGACGGTGGCGTGGCGGTGCTCCCTCTGCTTGCCACCGGTCACCAGGCTATAGACGTAATCCCAGCGTTCCTTATGGAAGGGATCGACCACCAAGGGGGTGCCCAGCACGAAGCGAACCTGGGAGGGGGTCATGCCGGGCTTGAGCTTGGCCAGCATCTCCTGGGAGATGACGTTGCCTTGCGGAATGTCGAGTTTGTAGGGGGTGAGGTGGTCCATCGTGCCCTCGATCGAGGGAGACCAACTGCCACAAGCTGCCAGGAGTGTTGCCAGAGCGGCGGAACCGAGCAGCGGAAATAGGGGGGTGAATCGCATAGGAGCCGGAGTTTCGCGGGAGTCGGGGAAGGCGCGCTATCATAGCGCGCAACCCCTCACCCCGTCATACGCAATGGCTAGTACGGAGCAACTCAAGCACAGCGGACTCAAGGTCACCGGGCCGCGCCTCAAGATACTCGCCCTGTTCGAGTCGGCCGCTCTGCGCCATCTGACCGCCGACGACGTCTATCGCTTGATGCTCTCCGAGCAGATCGATGTTGGCCTGGCCACGGTCTACCGCGTCCTGACCCAGTTTGAGCAGGCGGGGATACTCATACGCCACCACTTCGACAATGACAAGGCCGTCTACGAACTCAACCAGGGCGGCCATCACGATCACCTGCTGTGCATGCGGTGCGGGCGCGTGGAAGAGTTTTACGATCCGGAAATCGAGGCACGCCAGCGCGCCATAGCCGCCGAGCGTGGTTTCAAGTTGGTCGAACATGCGCTGCATCTATACGTCGAGTGCATGAAGGACGACTGTCCGCACCTCGGCAAGCCAGACCATCCTTGATTCCTCAGTTGATCGCTTCCCTCGTGAGACCCCATGCATATTGAGGTTTGCGCCTTCGGTCACGCTCACCCTTTGGGTGAACCCGCTACGCACCCGATTGCACGGCAGGAGACGCCTGACTCCGCTGTACC
>CAISDD010000219.1 GCA_903883985.1 uncultured Pseudomonadota bacterium
CCATCGGTTCCGCCGGTCTGGCCGCCCTGGTGCTGTTCGCCGACTACACCCACGCGATCAACGCCAAGGCGCTGCTGGCTGACCCGCTCGCCAAGGCCATGACCTTCGACCTGTCCAACCACATGGTCATCATCGGTCTGTTCATCGGCGGCATGGTGCCCTACCTGTTCGCCGCCATGGGCATGGAAGCCGTCGGCCGGGCCGCCGGCGCGATCGTGGTGGAAGTACGCCGCCAGTTCAAGGAAATCCCCGGCATCATGAAAGGCACGGCCAAGCCGGAATACGGCACCTGCGTCGACATGCTGACCAAGGCGGCCATCAAGGAAATGATCATCCCTTCCCTGCTTCCCGTCGCGGTTCCCGTGATCGTCGGCCTGACACTGGGCGCCCAGGCGCTAGGTGGCGTGCTGGTGGGCACCATCGTCACCGGCATCTTCGTGGCTATTTCCATGACCACGGGTGGTGGCGCATGGGACAACGCCAAGAAGTACATCGAGGAAGGCAACTTCGGCGGCAAGGGCTCCGACGCCCACAAGGCAGCCGTTACCGGTGATACCGTAGGCGACCCCTACAAAGACACCGCCGGCCCCGCTGTCAACCCCTTGATCAAGATCATCAACATCGTCGCACTCCTGATCGTGCCGCTGATCGTTTGATCCTGGGCTGTTGCAGTAACTGAAACGGGCCGGCTTAGCCGGCCCGTTTTCTTTGGTGCGGAGCACGCAAAGCTTGGGGAGCGGAACCTGGAAGCGGAGCCTACCCCCCCCCTTCACCAAAGAGGGGGTAGGGGGGATTTCCACAACGGTCGCGTCACCTACAACCGCCAATCGCCGACGGTCTGGTTTCAGCTCTTCCACCCTGTGCTACAGCAACCGTCCCTTACCCTGTTTCCCCGCCCGCTTCTTCAACCGTGCATCGAAGGGTCCGCCTCCGCCTCCTGCCCGGTTGCCAGGTTCAGGGCATCGGCGAAATCCATGCCGGACTCGTAGCCGGTCAACGCTGCGGCAACTGCAATGTCATCTTCCGCAGCCCGCGTAGGGCGGAAAAGCCGGCGGCTTTTTGCCGGCGCCTTCCGCCGGATGTTAGTCATTCGGCGGGTAACACCGGCAAGCTGCCGCCGGCTCATCCACCCTACTCCTTCATGTCGGCGTAACCCGACATGGCATCCGCCGTGTCAGACGTGGTATTGCCGGCTGTCTTCCCGCACGGTATCGACCAGTACACGCACGCTGTCTGGCGGCGTGAACTGGGAGATGCCGTGGCCCAGGTTGAAGATGTGGCCCGATCCCGTGCCGTAGCTGGCCAGTACCCGGCGCGCCTCGGCAGCCACCGCTTCCGGCGGGGCAAACAGGACGGCGGGGTCCAGATTGCCTTGCAGCGCCACCTTGTGCCCGACGCGAGCGCGCGCCTCGCCGATGTCTATGCTCCAGTCCAGGCCTACAGCGTCGGCGCCGCACTGGGCGATCTGCTCCAGCCACAGCCCGCCGCCCTTGGTGAAGACGATACGCGGCACCACGCGGCCTTCGTGCTCGCGGGTGAGGCCGGCCATGATGCGGGCCATGTAGGGTAGGGAAAATTCCAGGTAGGCCGCCTGGGAGAGCATGCCGCCCCAGGAGTCGAACACCATCACTGCCTGGGCGCCGGCCTCGATCTGAGCATTGAGATAGTCGGTGACGGCCTTGGCAGTCACGTCCAGGATGTGGTGCATCAGGTCCGGGCGCGCATACATGAGGGTCTTCACCTCCTTGTAGGTGTCGCTGCCCGAGCCTTCCACCATGTAGCAGGCCAGGGTGAAGGGACTGCCGGAGAAACCGATCAGCGGCACGCTGCCGTCGAGGGCGCGGCGAATTTCTGCGACGGCGTCGATTACATAACGCAACTGGCCGTGAGGGTCCGGTGCCTGGAGGTTGCGGATGGCCCATTCTTCACGCAGCGGGCGCTCGAATCTTGGACCTTCGCCTTCGGCGAAATACAGTCCCAGGCCCATCGCATCGGGGATGGTGAGGATGTCGGAGAACAGGATGGCGGCATCCAGGTCGTAGCGCGCCAGGGGTTGCAGGGTTACTTCCGTGGCAAGAGCAGGGGTCTTGCACAGATTCAGAAAATTTCCGGCACGCGCGCGGGTGGCGCAGTATTCCGGAAGATAGCGGCCAGCCTGTCGCATTAGCCAGGTGGGCGTGTACTCGGTGGGCTGACGCATCAGGGCGCGCAGAAAGGTGTCGTTCTTGAGAGTGGTCATGATCGGGCCTGGAGAAAAATCGCTGGGTATTCTAACCGGTCGAGCCTCAGCCGGCCGGGACATGTGGCGCGGAGGTCAGCGCTAGCGTTGGCGTTTCGCAACTTCCGCCGCCGCGTGCCGGAAGCGATCGGCCTCAGCCAGCATGCCGGCGGCTTCGAGCGCGCAGGCCTTATGTTCGAGCAGGCGCTCTTCCAGGTGATGCAGGCCGAAGCGCGCGAACCGGTCCAGGGCATGATCCAGATGCGCC
>CAISDD010000220.1 GCA_903883985.1 uncultured Pseudomonadota bacterium
CGGGTTGGATGCCATCGAGATCATCCCCAAGATCGATGGCATCGACGATCAGGCGGTGCGCATCAATCTGTTCCTCATGCTGGCGCGCACGCGGCGACTGGCCATTCATGAGGCCGATCTGGCGCGCCTGGCCGAACAGAACCTGGATATCCTGGAAATCTTCATCCGCCTATTCTGCGACAAGTTGTTTGCGGAAGTTCATCGTGGCCTGGTCAGCCGCCACGAGCGCCATGCCCACAATCTGCCCGCCTTGCGCGGCAAGTTATTGACCGGATTGCAGGCGACCCTGAACGCTTTCCAGCCGGAACGTTTCCAGTGCGAGTTCGATGAGTTCACCGTCGATACGCCGCTCAACAGGGTGCTGAAAGCTGCAGTGCGGCGCTTGCGCCGGGTGACGCGGCATGGCGACAACGCCCGGCGTCTGGCGGAACTGGATTTCACGCTGGAAGGGGTGAGCGATGTGGCTGCCACCGCGCTGGAGTGGCATCGCCTGCATTTCGACCGCGCCAACCAGCGTTATGAGCCCCTGGTGACCATGGCGCGGATGATTTTGCAAAACCGAACCCAGGACGTGACTGCAGGCGGCCTGGAGGGCTTCAGCCTGCTGTTCGACATGAACGAATTGTTCGAGGAGTACATCGGCGAAGTTGCGCGTGCCACTCTCGCACCCAAGTGGCAGGTGGCCTTGCAGGGGCCGGCGGCCTACTTGCTGGAAGACGAGAATGGGATCGGGGCCTTCCAGACCCAGCCGGACATCACGGGCCTACGCGATGGCCGGCCGGCCTGGATCATCGATACCAAATGGAAACTGCTGGATGCGGCGGAACGCAAGCAGGGAGTAGCCCAGGCCGACGTCTATCAGATGCTGGGTTACGCCCGGCGCTACGATGTCGAGCACCTTTTCCTGCTCTATCCCCACCATTTGGCTGTGGGCGATCAACAAGGCTTGCAGCGTAGCTTCCATATCCTTGGTGATGCCGCTGGAGGTCATGGCCAACACCTCCATGCCGCCACAGTGGACCTGACAAACTTGGGCGACGTGCCCGCGCAACTGCTCTCAATTCTGGGTGATGCGCTAATCAGTCTGGCGCGACAGTTAGAGTTGTCCACATGATGGCCAACTGATCAGACGATCCGTCTATACCCCAACGGCGCCAGTCTGTTCAACTTCGAGAAGGAGTGCCCGGTGATGCTGGAAAGGACGCCGGGCGAACCGCTGTCGCTCGGCATTCCATGGGGGGGTCTTGGAACTGTGCAAATAGTAGGACGTAGTATTTCCTGTACGCCTGTCCCAACTTCGGCTAGCCATCGACAGCTTACTGATGAACATCGGCCGCCCAGAAACGCATTCTTTCGTCTCCGTGGATGACTGCAACTGGCCGATGCCGGAAGTTCGTGCAGCCAAGGTCAATGGCGGTTTCCGTTGCATAGCAGCCGTCTGAGTTCGCGGTTCGAGAGAATTTCATGTTCAACTCGATTTGTTTGCGGCACGATTTCTAGTCTGAGAGTGAGCGCTCGCGGGGCACTCGCCGCATTGCGGCTCCACCCGGCGAACGCCGGTTTCCCTCTGCGGCAGCGCCGCTTCGCATCGGGCGCAGGCCCGTGGATCACGACCGGAGCTTGCGGAGGGAGTTGTTATGACTGCTGATGTTGTCGTTGTTTTCAGTGTCAAGAGAGTGCGCCATGGACGATCCGGGCACCATTGCTCACTGCCTCGTGTTCGGCCTGTGAGCAAACGGCCCTGGATTTCGGAATGGATCAAGCGTCCCGCCTGGACGACGGACTCTGCTCAAGGAGCTTGCACGCTTCCGCGATTTCACGGGTCTGTACCAGCGACTCGAAGTAGGCGTGGATATCCGCCAGCGTAAGCGTCAAGCCTACCGGGTCCAACCCCTCGTCTTCCGCATCCAGCGGCAGCAGGCCGAGCAGTTTGTGTTCCACAACGACAGGCGTGTCCGGGGCGTCATCCGCCATCCGGGCGGCGGCGAGGATATCGTCCAGTGTCTTGCCGTGCTGGCAGAACCACATCAGGTCGAAATAATCGCGGCTGCGGGCGCGCTCCAGTAGCAAGGCGCTTTTCATGGCGAATAGACCATCCAGATTCATCAGATCGAACGACCAGCCTTCGACCGGCTGGCTTCCGGGCGCATGGCGCAAGCCTTCCGGGTAGGTGAAGCATTGCACCTTGACGCCATCGAGCACGTAATCCTGCACCCGTGTCAGCAGGTCGAGGCCATTGATGCGGGCGGCTGAGATCGCAGATTGCGGCGTGATCAACTCGGCGCCCTGCGCGCGAAGGGCGCGAAACAGCGCATGCTTGTCCAGGGTGGGGCTGAACCGGACCAAGTCCAGATCCAGGCTGCGGCGATGTCCGGCTTGCAGGGCCAGTGCCGTACCGCCAACGAGGCAGAAGCCGGAGAGCACCGGCTCTTGCGCCAGTTTCGCCAGCACCGCCGCCGTGGCGGGTGGCAGCAGATCAAGCCGCAGCGCGCTCTGTGACAGCAATTTCGATACTCCGCAGCATGCGGCTGAGAATGCGCGCCAGCAAATCGCGCTCCAGCGTCGGAGTGGCTTCCAGCGCGCGCGGTAGCAGGGCGCGGACGGCGGGCAGACCAAAGTCCGCGCAAACGCGCACCAGATCGGCGAACCGTGCGCGGCGCAGCACGGCCAGGATCAGCGCCGTGTCGGCCATGGCTGGATCGGGCCAGTCGTAGGGCAAGGAGAGATCGTCGCTTTTGCGTACGCTGTATTTACTGGCCAGGAGGCGCACAACCGGTGCCGGCATCTGGCGAAAGTCGCCGGAGGTCTCCGGCAACAACCATTTATCCAGCGCGCGCTTGGAAACGCCCAGAACAGCGGCCAGGTCGGCACGTGTTTGCCTGGACTGACGCATGGCTTCGCGAAGGATGTCTTGCTGTTTCATGCGCCAAGTGTATCCCCATTGGGGAGTGATTTCTTCATTTGTCAGGAGAGATGCCACTACGGACATTCAGTACCACATAGACGGGATCGAGTTGACTTGTGAGCCCTGAATGTCCTGGCGTGACGCCATGCCTGCCGTATTACTCCAACTCTGATTTCACCTTGACCTGAACCGGGCCGCTCCAGCCCGGCGGTGGTGTGCTACGACCAGATGAGAATTTTGGCGCCGAAATCCTGACGTGCAGCCAGCCAGGACAGGCCAGAGGTGTTCTCCAACGCTAGCGAAGCTTGAGTCGTTTGAAAGCCTCTGCGCCAGCGGCTATGTATCGTTCCCACGCTCCAGCGTGGGAACGCAGTTTTGGACGCTCCAGCGTCCCGACCTAGAGCAAGGCCTTGAGCCGAAGCCGATACGTCATCCTGGAACCGGATACGCC
>CAISDD010000221.1 GCA_903883985.1 uncultured Pseudomonadota bacterium
GCCTGCCTATTTGGCCTTGCTCCGGGTGGGGTTTACCGTGCCGTCCGTGTTGCCACGTCCGCGGTGCGCTCTTACCGCACCCTTTCACCCTTACCTGATCCGACCTTGCGATCGGCCATCGGCGGTCTGCTCTCTGTTGCACTTTCCGTCGCCTTAGGTCTTTCGACTTATAGCGCCCAGGCGTTACCTGGCACCCTGCCCTATGGAGCCCGGACTTTCCTCCATGCGGTTACCCGCACAGCGGCTGCCTGGCCAACTCCGGAGCGCAGTATACGGGACTGGGGTTCTCGCGACCAGTTGTGGATAGCCACCGCAAGCCGTGACACTAACGTGAAGGTCGAAAGTAAAGACCTGACCCCACAAGGATTAGCAGCCGAACTCACGGGGTTGCCCTTCCCACGCGTCGCGCCAGACGCAGACCTGGTTGCCGCCCTCTGCGCGGGCGATGAGTTGGGCGCGTTCTACACGCTCCAGATTCTCGTCGATGAAGAACACGGGTTCCAGGGCGACGACCCCGAAGGAGGCTGTGATCGCCAGAGGTTGGCCTTCCAGTGCAAAGTGGTGGGCAGCCAGGCTGACGCGCAGGCGATCAATCAGGACGCCGGCCTGATCGATGTCGCTGCTGGGAAGGCAGAACAGAAATTCTTCGCTGCCGATGCGGAAGACGGTGTCGTAGCGGCGCAAATGGCCGGTGAAGAAGGTTGCAACGGCCTTCAACATTTCGTCGCCCAGGCGTTGTCCATGCGTCGCGTTGAAGCGGCTGAAGTCATCCAGGTCTGCGTGGCAGACGGAGCAGGGTTGATGGGTGCGCTGCATCCGCTCGATTTCCTCGGCCAGACGCAGGTTTACGGTCTGCCGGTTCCATACTCCGGTGAGCTTGTCCACCGCGCTCAAGCGGCTCATGAGATCGAGTTCCAGGCGGCGCAGCCCTTGCCGGAAGCGGCTGGCTACGGCGGTGAAGGCATCGTAGTCGGCACAGGGCAGGGATGTGCCGCTCGCCTGGGAAGTCAGCAGGTGGCGGGCGATGTCATGCATCGAACGATGCGCAACCTCGATCTCGGCCAGATCGGCGGCGTCTGCCAGATCGGAACGCATTCCGGCCTCACCCTCGGCATGGAGCCAGGTGCCGAAGCGGCAGCGGGTGTGGGCATCGAGCGCCAGGTCTGCGGCTGCAGCCTCTTCCTGGCAGATCAGTTGCCGGTTGAAGCGCGCCAGCCAGGTCGTGTGGTGAGCGATGGCGCGGTCGAGATCATGCAGGCGCGCCAGCGTGGCAGCATGGCCTTGTTGCAGCGGGGTCATGACGGCTCCAGTTTCTTCACCAGAACCTTGGAGCGGCGCTGCCAGTTGTACATGGCCTGGCGCGGCGCAGGCAGATCTTCCGGCCCGCCCAGCGCGAAGCCGCGCTCGATGAACCAGTGCGTGGTGCGCGTGGTGAGGACGAATAGCTGAGTCAGGCCTTGATCCCGTGCGGCCTCTTCGACCGCGCCCAGCAGGGCATCGCCGCGTCCGCCACCCTGGAATTGCGGCGCGACCGCCAGGCAGGCCATCTCGCCGGCGCTCGCCTCGGGGAAGGAGTAGAGGGCTACGCAGCCGACGATGCGACCATCCAGTTCATCGACGAAGAACTGTTCCACCTCCTGCTCCAGGCGTTCGCGTGAACGTCGCACCAGGATGCCGTCGGTCTCCAGGGGTTCGATCACGGAGAGGATGCCGCCGACATCGTCAATGCTTGCAGTCCGCAGGTTCTCCACCGACTGTCGCGTGACCATGGTGCCAACACCGGCATGGGTGAAAAGTTCCATCAGCACCGCGCCATCGACATCCGCGCTGATAAGGTGCACCTTCGCCACCCCTTTCTTGCAGGCATGGGCAGCATGCGGCAGATACAGTTTCATGTCACCCTCCGGCAGGTCGCGCAGCAGCCTCGGCACCTGGGCTGCGGTTACTCGGTTGATGCGTTGCCCGCTGGCATCGACGCTGTCGCCGTGGTCGAGGATAAACACTAGTTTTTCCGCGCTCAGCGCGATGGCGGCCTGGGTGGCCACCTCTTCCAGGGTCAGGTTAAACACTTCTCCGGTAGGGGAGTATCCGAGTGGCGAGAGCAACACGATCTCGCCGGCATCGAGGCGGGCACGGATGGCTGCCACGGCGATCTTGCGCACCTCGCCGGTGAACTGCAAGTCGACACCCTCGACCACGCCTGCCGGCTGCGCGGTGACGTAATTGCCGGAGGCGACGCGGATATCGGCCCCGGCCATGGGGGTATTGGGCAGGCCCACGGAAAGCAGGCTCTCGATGCCCACCCGCACCGAGCCGACAGCGTCCTTGACGTGTTCCAGTGCCTCGGCATCGGTTACCCTGCGCCCCCGCACATAGAGCGCCTCGGCCATGGGCGCTGACGACTCAGTCAGGTCGGAGCCGGCCACGAAACCCTTGGAGCGGCCCTGCGCGGCTCTCAAGAGGCGTTCCTCGACCTGGGGGCGCACACCATGCACCAGCACCAGTCGAACGCCGAGGGCGTTGAGCAGGTTGATGTCGTAGATCAGATCGACGAAGTCCTCGCGCAGCATGGCGTCGCCGCCAAAAGCCAGGACGAAGATCTTGCCGCGAAATGCATGGATGTAGGGCGCGGCCGCGCGAAACCATGCGACAAACGCGCTGACCCCCAAGGCCTTGGCTTCGCCCGATCTGCCCATCCTCGACTCCCCTATCCGCCTAAGTAATGTCGCGTAACTCATTTTGCCTTCATTAAGCTGCCGGCGCAGGCCCTCATCTCCGGCCCTTCCCCCGGAGGGGGAAGGGGGTGGAACCCTCTACCTTCGGGAGAGGGCAGGGTGAGGGAGCCCAGTGGTAAGCCAAATTGGTTTCGACAGCTTACTTATGACCGAAATCTTTACGGCGCAATGCCGAGGAACTTGAGGTGTGTCACACAAAATCGCCCCACACCGCCTGCATCGCCGCCAATGCCGCCAGCGCCGCTGTTTCGGTGCGCAGGACGCGCGGCCCCAGGCGCAGACCGCGAAAACCGGCGGCTAACGCCAGCTTGCGCTCAGCCGGGTCAAAGCCGCCTTCCGGGCCCGCGAGCAGCAAGATGGGTGAGGCCGGTGGGGGCAGATCGCGCAGACACAGGTCGCCCACGGGGTCGAGCAGGAGTTTCAGCACTGGCTCGTGCGTGACCTGAGCGTGTACCCAGGCCACGAATTCCTGGATTTCGGCGACCGGCGGCAGGACGTTACGCCCGCATTGCTCGCAGGCCGAAATCACCACGCCCTGCCAGTGCGCGCGGCGGCGCTGCGCCTTGTCCTCGGACAAGCGCACCACGGTGCGCCGCATCAAGAGCGGCTGGATTGCGGCCACGCCTAGTTCCACGGCTTTCTGTAGGGTGTAGTCCATGCGCTCGCCGCTGGATATGCCTTGCGCCAGATGTACGCGTAACGGTGACTCCCGCTCGGGTTCAAGGCGACGCAGGAGGCGCACGCTGGCCCCCTTTCCTCCCACGTTCTCAAGCACGCCAGCGTATTCCGCGCCGTCGCCATTGAACAGGACCACGGCGCTGCCTACCTGCAGACGCCTGGCACTCAGGGCGTGGCGGGCGACCGCGTCGGGCAGCGCCACGGTCAGGCCTGGGGCGAGAGTGAGTTCACAGTAGAAGCGTGACATGATCCTTGAATCCTCAGTTGAACGCGCCCGAGTGTGCGTCTGGCGAGTTGTCAGGCAAGGGAGCGGAGTCGTTGGCGGCTCTGCCGCCTTACGAATCTGCGGGTGCAGCGCAGCCAGGCGTCGCCTGCCGTGCACTCGGTGCGTAGC
>CAISDD010000222.1 GCA_903883985.1 uncultured Pseudomonadota bacterium
GCCCTTCCCCCGGAGGGGGAAGGGGGTGGAACCCTCTTCGGGAGAGGGCAGGGTGAGGGAGCCCGGTGGTAAGCCAAATTGGTTTCGACAGCTTACTTAAAAGTGACAGCGCAATGACCCCATCCCCATCCCGGCCTTCCCCTTGAAGGGGAAGGAGAAATGCGGCAGTACCTGAGTAGTTACCAAAAATGGTTACGTGTGATTCCAAATTTGTGCAGAAAGCCGGTGCTTTTCAGGAGCGACTACTTGTGTTCTATTCCTATAGCCTCGGAAATCATTGGGTACTGCCCCGGCATGACTTCTTGTACAAAATTTGAACCATAAACCTCGTCCCTGCGAAATACCTGTGCCCTGGACACGTGGCCGGTTTGCAGGGTACGCGGATCGCGTACGGTAAAGGTGAGTTGGTCGCGGCCGCTGTCGCCGGTGAATTGCAGGTAGTCGCCCGAGTTCAGTGGTAACAGGATTTCCTTGCCGGCGGGGATCAAGACCGCCTGTTGATGGTCGGGTGGATAGATCTGGCGCTGCACTCCCTTGGGCGTGATGTTGCCCAGTACCACCAGGGCCTCGTAGGTAGAAAGTATGCGTAGCTTGAAGCGTTCACCGGTGGTGAAACCGTCTGCTACCGTGCGGAACTCGCTAACCTGAGCGTTTGCATCAACACCGATAAGTGTGATGTTCACGCCTTGGTAGTTCTCCCCATTATTGCCCGTCTGAAGTTCCGTCACCGGGGCACCAGAGCCGACGTTGGGGGGGGCCGCGGCACTGAATTCACCCCCTCCCTTGCCGGTCATGTAATTGTAGAGGTTGACGATCGAGGCAAAGTGGGAATTACTCTCCATCTTTCCCATCGAGGGCCTATTGTCGTGGCCAGCGGCCATCCTGCGCTTGACCCAATGGGAAAAATAATCGAGCACATAGGGCGCGGCCAATTTGATCAGGATGCCCCAGACGAACTTGCCCTCGGCCTGCTGCCCGTCGGGACCAGCCGGCGGGGTCTCACCAGGCAGGGTCTGGGCCAGGCTGTTGCTGCCGAAGGCAAGTACGGTGCATAACGCAACAATTTTTCGCGAGGTGTTCATGGTGTGTTCGACTCGCTCTCGTCCAGGGTGATGAGATCGGCACCATAGGCGTCGGAGCAGGCATCGACGACTTCCAGCGTGCGCTGTTCTCCCGTTTTCTCGCAGGCGGATGGATCGGCGTGGACGGAGGTGGCCGAGACGAACTGGATGTCGCGCGTGCTGGCTCTCGAGGTGGCGACCACGGAGAACGGACCGGCCGGCTTCATCCCCAGTTCCGAGAAGTCTCGTGGATTGTCGCCGACGATGGCCAGCAGATAATCGCGACCCGCAGGACCGCCCGCCCGGATCCCCCAGCCAGAGTGTGGCAGCTCCCAGGTTTCCCCTGCCAGGATGTGGTTGTGCTGGTCTTTCTTGTTGGGGAAGAGCATGTCGAAGCTCTTGCCATCGCTGCCCACCATGAGCAAATAGACGTAGCCCGCATGGCTGCTCTTGAGGTTGAGGTGAACGAAGTCCTTCCTGATCTTGTAGATAGGCTTGTCGCTGCCAAGGTGCACGGTACGGCGATCATCGCGGTTTGCCAGGATGTCCTTGAGTGCAGCAACGGCGGAAGGCTCGACGGAAGGCGGCACAGGCTGGGTTGCCATGACAGTGGCCGTTGGTGGCGGGGTGGCGACAACCGCCGGGTCGGGAGGCGTTTCGATGGGTGCGGCCAGTACCATCTGGGTATTGCCTGTGAGGGTCAGGTGAGGGGTGCTGTAATGAGTGTTGCCGGCGGCCGCGCGGGCAATCTCGGGTTGCGCGCATTCGGCCAGTTCATCGGCGGAGAGTCCAGAGGAGCCATTGCTGTCGCGCGCGCCACCCGAGAGGCAATCGAGCCAGGCCAGGGTAGCCAGGCCACCGCGGCTGCCATCATCAAGCGCCACCTCATCGTTACGCGCGGCGGCGATGTGGATGTAGTTCAGCTTACCGTCACCGGGCCGGGCGTTGTCGAGGCCACGGGTCAACGCATTCGAGGGTAGCGCACAGGTCTGTGCGCCGGACTTGGCCCAGAACTTTCCGGTCAGTCTGTCGTCAACCGCAGACCTCGTGGTGACGCCACCAGAAAAGCAGGCGTCCAGAAAGACCACGAGGCGGCGTGCCTTGGAGGAGATGCGCTCCAGACGGTCGTGGAGTTCCACGTCCATCAAGGCGCGTGCGTCGGCGGTCACCAGTGCGTCGGCGCAATGCGCAGCCCGCCCGTCGTTGGCTTCGAGGCGGGTGCCGTGGCCGGAGTAGTAGAGGAACACCTCGTCGTTGGGCATGACCCTGGCTTCCAACGCGTCGAGGGCAGCACGCATGCCTTCCAGGGAGAGTGCACTGTCCCGGAGCGCGGTCATGTTGGCA
>CAISDD010000223.1 GCA_903883985.1 uncultured Pseudomonadota bacterium
GCCCTTCCCCCGGAGGGGGAAGGGGGTGGAACCCTCTCCCTTCGGGAGAGGGCAGGGTGAGGGAGCCTGGTGGTAAGCCAAATTGGTTTCGACGGGTTACTTAGAGTCCACAGCGGTCTTAACTCGCTTGAAAAGGTTCGCGTTCGGCCCAGCGAACGTGAACCACCTCCACCCGGCTTGAAACCCGATAGAACACCAGAAATGCGCCCTTGGCGACCGCCAAGCGACGCAGGCCTGGCACCAGGTCATAGACCGGTCCTATGTTCGGGTTGTCGGCTAAGGCGCCGACCTCGGCGCGGACACCGCGCACCATGCGCAGAGCAAGAGACTTTCCGCCCACATCCATGTAGTGCTGCCTGATCGCCACCAAGTCCTGCTTCGCTTTGTCCCCGTACTCATTCTGCAATATCTGCCTCCAGTTCGTCAAACACCTGGTCGTGGCCATACCAAACGGTGGCCGGGTCGTCGGCCTCGCGGATGCGTTCTTCAAGCAGGCGTTTTAACTCGGCGGCTTCATGCGCCGCCTTCATTTGCTCGGCGCGCCCGAGGTTGGCCTGTTCTGGCTGCCATTGCCTGGCGTCTACCCTGGCCTCTCTGATCCCGATTTCGCGCAGCAGGCTAAGGGCCTTCGTTGCGTCCCGGAACTGCCGGAGTTCTGGTGTCCTGGCCTTGATCAGAACGGCGTGGCCTTTACTGGTCTCGGCCTCGATGTGAAAGACCCCGCCCTGAGCTACCAGCACAACGGAAAGAATGCCCCCCGTCTCAAAGGTGGTTCGGAACTGATCCAGCGTAAGTCTGTGCATAACGTACCTACATCGAGGACCAGGATGCGCCGACAATAGCAATACAACAGCACCTGAGTCGTTACTCGGCGTAACCCAACTGTCTTTATCGTTCCCACGCTCCAGCGTGGGAACGCATCCCATGGCGCTCCAGCGCCCCGTAGTCTCGTTGCCTTGAAAAACCAACTATCGGTTGTCGGCATCAGGTCTCGAATCCGGGCGAGGCAAGACAGGCCGGCTCGCCCGGCGAGCGAACCGGACACAGCTTAAGCTGCCGTAGTCGTGCCCGCCTCGGATAAACTCAGCACATGAACCTGGACGACTTCTTCACCGACGGCGGCCCGCTCGAAGCGGTCATCCCCATGTATCGGCCACGTGCGCAGCAACTTGAGATGGCGCGGCGGATATATTCCACCCTGGAGACGCGCGGCCGCCTGGTGGCCGAAGCCGGCACAGGCACCGGAAAAACCCTGGCCTACCTGATTCCCGCGCTGCTGTTCGGCGGCAAGGTCATCGTCTCCACCGGCACCAAGACCTTGCAGGATCAACTCTTCCACCGCGACATTCCCGCCGTGCGCGCCGCCCTGGCGCGGCCGGTGACCATCGCGCTGCTGAAGGGGCGCAGCAACTATGTCTGCCCCTATCACCTGGGTCGCGCCCTTGCGGAAGCGCGCCTGAAGAGTCGCGAAGAAGCCCTGCAACTGCGCGCCATCGCCCGCTTCGCCGCGAGCAGCGACAGCGGCGACCGTATGGCCTGCGGCGACGTGCCCGAGGAATCCCCCGCCTGGGGCTTTGCCACCTCCACCCGCGACAACTGCCTGGGCGGCGAGTGCCCGGATCACAAGGACTGCTTCGTACTGAAAGCGCGCAAGAACGCACTGGAAGCCGACGTGGTCGTGGTCAACCATCACCTGTTCTTCGCCGATGTCTGGCTCAAGGACGAAGGCGCGGGCGAACTGTTGCCTGCCAGCAATGCCGTGATCTTCGACGAGGCGCATCAGCTTCCGGCGACCGCCAGCCTGTTCTTTGGCGAGACCGTCACCACCGGCTTGATCATCGACCTGTGTCGCGATGTGAAGGTGGAAGCCGCAGTTGCGGCTGCGGACTTTCCCGATCTGCAGATCGCCGCGGGCGAACTGGAAACCGCGGCCCGCGACGTGCGCCTGGGGTTAGGGTTGGCCCAGACCCGCCTGCCGGCGGCGCGCGCCCTGGAACGCGAGGAGTTCCGCGAAGCCGTGATGGACATGGTGGCGCACCTGGCCAGGCTCGATGCCTTGCTGAAGTCGCAAGCGGAGCGGGCGGAAACCCTGGCCCAGTGCTATGTCCGTTGCCACGAAGCGGCCAGCCGCATGGAGAAATGGCTCATGCCATCGAACCCATCGGCGGATGGCTCGGGCGCCCCCCCCGAAGCGGGCATGGTGCGCTGGCTGGAAGCCGCCTCGCATTCCGTGCTGTTCCATTCCACGCCGCTCAATGCCGGTGAACTGTTCGCACGCCAGATCGAGAACGATGCGCGCGCCTGGATCTTCACCTCGGCCACCCTCTCTGTACGCGGAAATTTCTCCCACTACCTGAATGAAATCGGTCTCCTGGAAGCCGACACCGCCGTATGGGACAGTCCCTTCGATTACGCAACCCAGGCGCTACTCTACGTGCCCGCGACCATGCCCGACCCGAATTCGCCGGAGTACACCCAGGCGGCTCTGGACGCCGCCTGGCCCTTGCTCCTGGCCAGTGGAGGGAGCGCGTTCCTGTTGTTCACCTCGCTGCGCGCCATGAATGCCGCGTACAAATTGCTACAAACGCGCATGAGCGCGGTGGGAGTGAGTTATCCACTGTTGTTGCAAGGAGAGAAGAGTCGCAGCGAACTACTCGACGAATTCCGTCGTCTGGGCAATGCCGTGCTGCTGGGAAGCCAGAGCTTCTGGGAAGGGGTAGACGTAGCGGGCGAGGCACTATCGCTGGTGGTCATCGACCGCCTGCCCTTCCAGCCGCCGGACGATCCGGTCCTGGCCGCACGCATGGAAGTGCTGCGCCAGGAGGGCAAGAATCCCTTCTTCGACCACCAGTTGCCGCACGCCGTGATCAGCCTGAAACAGGGGGCCGGGCGATTGATACGGCGCGAAAGCGATCGCGGCGTGCTCATGATCTGCGACACCCGCCTGGTCGACAAACCCTATGGCCGCCGCATCTGGCAGGCTCTGCCGCCGATGAAGCGCACCCGCCGGCAGGAGGAGGCGGTGGCGTTTCTGCTGAAGAGGGCCGAGTGATGGCGGAATGAAACGATTGCGTGGTCTGCTGTTCGCTCTGCTGCTGGTCGGGGCGGCGATTGCGGCGGAAGTCGAGCAGCGAGAAATCCTCCAGGTCTCGCCCCTGGCCGGTTTTCAGTACTACGCGGGAGCCGCCCTGTTCCCGTTGATGAACACGGGCGATGTGCTCAGCCTGCGGCGCGAACCCAACAATCCTTTTGACCCCAGGGCGGTGCGCGTGGAATGGCATGGCACGCAGATCGGCTACGCACCGCGCGCCGACAACATCGACCTGGCCCGTCTGATGGATCACGGCACGCCCGTGGAAGCCCGTATCCTGCACCTACAGAAATCGCGCGACCCATGGAAGCGGGTGTTGATCGAGATCTATCTGGCACCGACGCCGTAGGGCGGATGCCAGAAGGGCAATCCACCATCCCGGTGGGGCTTGAATGGCGGAACCGCTTCGCGTTCCGCCCTACGCGGCAAGCGCCAGCAGCTTAACGAAAACAATATCAGTGGCGACACATTACATATTCCTTCGGGAAGAAATCGTAGGGGTTGATCACCCTCATGTCGGCGATGATTTACAGTTCGATGTCGAAGTGCGTAATCTTCTCAGGAAACACCAGGCGCGACTGTTATTTTGAAATGCATGCCAAACACGGGAACGCGGCGGATAGTGTCGTCATGGGGCGTTTTCAACTCCGCATAGGGCGCCATGCGCGCCTGCTTGCACTCCATTGGTGAACTTGTGTGCGCGGGGAAAGCGGCAGGCTTGCGGTAAAATCCCATGCACCCTCCTTAGACGCACCCCCCCCATGTCCGGTAACACGATAGGCCTACTCTTCACAGTCACTTCTTTCGGTGAATCGCACGGACCCGGCATAGGCTGCATCGTGGACGGCTGCCCGCCGGGGTTGGCCCTGTGTGCCGCCGACATCCAGCTCGACCTGGATCGGCGTAAACCTGGAACCTCTCGCCATGTCACGCAGCGGCGCGAATCGGATACGGTGGAAATCCTCTCCGGCGTGTTCGAGGGCAGGACCACCGGCACGCCCATCGCCCTGCTGATCCGCAACGAAGACCAGCGCAGCAAGGATTACGGCAATATCGCCGAGACCTTCCGTCCGGGCCACGCCGATTACACCTATGACCAGAAATACGGTTTCCGCGACTACCGTGGCGGTGGCCGCTCCTCGGCGCGGGAAACCGCAGTGCGGGTCGCTGCCGGGGCGATCGCGAAGAAGTGGCTGTTCGAGCACCACGGCACGGTGATCCGCGCCTACCTGGCGCAGCTAGGCCCCATCGTCGTGCCTTTCCGGAGTTGGGAGAGCTTGGCGGGAAACCCCTTCTTCGCCGCCGACCCAGAGTCCGTGACGGCTCTGGAAGCCTACATGGACGAACTGCGTCGCGATGGCGATTCAGTCGGCGCGCGTATCCATGTGGTCGCGGAAAACGTGCCCTTGGGGCTGGGAGAGCCGGTCTACGATCGCCTAGACGCCGACCTGGCACATGCGCTGATGAGCATCAACGCGGTCAAGGGCGTGGAGATCGGCGACGGCTTTGCTGTGGTGGCGCAAAAAGGCACGGAACACCGCGACGAGATGACGCCGCAAGGTTTTCTCTCGAATCACGCCGGCGGCATCCTCGGCGGCATTTCCAGCGGCCAGGACATCACCGCAGCCATCGCCATCAAGCCCACCTCGTCGCTGCGTATCCCTGGGCGTTCGATCAATCGCCAGGGAGAGGCCATCGAAGTGGTGACCCACGGCCGCCACGACCCTTGCGTCGGCATCCGCGCCATCCCCATCGCCGAGGCCATGCTGGCCATCGTCCTGATGGATCACGCCTTGCGCCAGCGCGCCCAGAACGGCGACGTACGCTGCCAGACGCCTGCCATAGCAGGCAAGGCCTGAGTTCACTCATCCCCGCCAGGCTGACCGCCGTGCCCTACTGGCGCCTGTCCAGCTTCTATTTCTTCTATTTCGCCTTCGTCGGTGCGATGGCCCCGTTCTGGGGGCTTTATCTGCACTCCCTGGCGTTCAATGCCTTGCAGATCGGCGTGCTGATGTCGCTCTTGCAGGTGATGCGCATCTTCGCGCCCAACATCTGGGGCCATATCGCCGATCGCACGGGCCGCCGCGTCGCCATCGTCCAGTTGGCCGCCCTGGTCTGTCTGGTGGCTTTCGCCGGCGTGTTCTTCGCGAAGAGCTTCTGGTGGCTGTTCGCGGTGATGTCGCTCATCAGCTTCTTCTGGAGCGCTTCCCTGCCGCTGGTGGAAGCGACCACCTTGTCTCACCTGGGTGCGCGCAGCGATCGCTATGGCCGCATCCGCCTCTGGGGCTCGGTTGGCTTTATCCTGGTGGTGGTGGGTCTGGGGTCTTTGCTCGATCATGCCCCGATCAGTCTGGTTCCCTGGGTGGTGATCAGTCTGTTGGTCGGCATCGTCCTGACTTCCCGCTTCATTCCGGAAGCGGAAATGGCCCACCACGAAGCGGTCCATATCCCCTTGCGCGCCGTGCTGCGCCGCCCGCAAGTGCTGGCTCTGTTCAGCGCCGCCTTGCTGATGGCCGCGGCACACGGCCCCTATTACACTTTCTTTACCATCCATCTGGTGCAGACCGGCTATAGCAAATCGGTGGCGGGCTGGCTCTGGGCTTTGGGCGTGGTTTGCGAGATCGGAGTTTTTCTCGTCATGCCACGCGTGTTTCGCAAGGTGCGCCCGGAAACCGTGCTGCTGCTCACCCTGCTCGCCGCTGCGGTGCGCTTTCTCCTGATCGGCTGGTTAGCCGACGATCTGCCGCTGCTGCTGCTGGCGCAATTGCTGCACGCACTCACTTTTGGCGCCTATCACGCTTCTGCTCTGGCCCTGGTGCACCGCCATTTCACCGGCCGCAACCAGGCGCGCGGGCAGGCGCTCTACAATAGCATCGCCTTAGGGATAGGCGGCACCGTCGGCAGTCTCTATTCCGGCGCCGCCTGGGACTGGATCGGCCCAGGCCCGACCTTTAGCCTCGCGTCCGGTTGCGCCTTGCTGGGCGCCGGGGCATTCGTCTGGCTGGGCCGGCATGCGTGGCGCACCGGTTGACGCGGCCTGTCACGCGCCAGCCGGGTTCACGCTGAAGCGCGCCCGACGGCCGCGCGGATGCGTCGTATCGTGTCCGAAACCGGCGCCTTCCCCGATACCTCCAGCCCGAAGTTGCGCGCGATCTCGTTGATTCTCGCCGGGTTGAGCGGCATTCCCCCTGCATCAATGGCACTGAGCAAGGCTCTGGCCTGGTGCAATTGGGGGTCGCGCTGTGGTTTGAACAGATTACTCAGCCAATCAGGCAGCCTGGGCATCACCGTAGCCTCATCCATGTCCGAGTTGGCATCGTAGCCCGGTTTCGGCGTTGAGAACAGGGCGGGAGGACTCATTTTGGTAACTTCTCAATAAGGCAGGGCAACCCTATCGACTGCGTGACGAGACCTATCGCGACTTCACCGGTGGTAAACGTCCTCTCAAGAAGCACGCTTCAACCTGTTGCTTCAAAAAGAAATCATCGCGGCAGCGCCGGCTTCCGGCCGGCTGTTTTCAAAGACGCAGGCAAGGATGCCTGCGCTACAGGGACTCGCCAGTGCTTCTTCAACCTGCCTGGGGTGGGTTAC
>CAISDD010000224.1 GCA_903883985.1 uncultured Pseudomonadota bacterium
CTACACAAGCCTGTGGGCTTCGAATGTTCCCGCCAGGCGCAACACCACCCCAGCGTATTTGGCCTGTTGCCGACCCTGTTCCTGGAGCGCGGCGTGCAACCCGTAGGGCGACTGGATCAGGACAGCAGTGGCTTGTTGCTGTTGTCCGACGACGGCGACTTCATCCACCGCTACACCTCGCCGAAGAAGGAGATCGGGAAAAGCTATCGCGTGGTCTGCAAGCATCCGGTGAGCAAGGAACAGATCGCCGCCTTGCTAAGTGGCGTACTCCTGCGTGATGAAACCGCGCCCATCGCCGCGCGCGCCTGCACCCGTGTAAGCGAGAACGTGATCGACCTGGGGATTGCCGAAGGAAAATACCACCAGGTCAAACGCATGCTCGCGGCGGCAGGCAACCGCGTCGAGTCCCTGCAACGCACCCGGATCGGCGGCTACGCCTTGCCGTGCGATCTGGAACCTGGGCAGTGGCGCTACCTGGAGGAGGCCGACCTGGCAAGTCTGGCGGAAACCGTAAATGTGGCTGTACCATCCGAGTGATCGGCTGCGGGCCGGATTCGATTCTCAATGCAGGGGTGAACCATGGCTGTACTGGAGCTCAATGAGCAGAATTTTGAGGAGACCATCCTCAACAACGATTTCGTCGTCATCGACTTCTGGGCGCCCTGGTGTGGCCCCTGCCGCGGCTTTGCCCCGGTCTATGACGCCGCCTCGGAGAAATACGAGAACATCGTCTTCTCCAAGGTGAACACCCAGGACGAACAGGCACTGGCCGGGCAATTCCAGATTCGTTCCATTCCCACGCTGATGATCTTTCGCGAAAAGGTCATCATCTACTCCCAGCCCGGCGCCATGCAGGCAGGCCAGCTCGACGAGCTGATCGCCCAGGCCAGTGGCCTGGACATGGCGCAGGTACACGCCGAGATCGCGGCCGAGGCGGAGAAGCCCGCGTAGGGCGGATGAGCCGGGCCGGCGTTATCCGCCAAATGACTAATATCCGGCAAGGCGCGAAAAACCGCTTTTCCACCCTACCTTACTACCTTACCATCCCCGGAGTGAGTGATGGCGGGAGTGTTCGACCTTTGTAAGCGCTTGAGCGCTACGACTTGACAGACAACTCGCCAGGCGCACACTCGGGCGTGTTCAACTGAGGATTCAAGGCTGCATCATCGCCGTGGCGTCCGGGGTGACCATCGCTGTGATGCGCCTGCCGCACTGAATCGAGTGCGGTCGCGTTTTCGGGTGGATAAGTCTGCCGTCCGATTCTCCGCGAGGCTCACCCGCCGAGCGCAATCGAGTCACCTGGCTCAGCTACGCAGCGCTCGCAACTCCTTGTTCATGAACCGCAAACGCATGGCCAGGACACAGGCGATGCCCTCGAAAATATGTGAATCGGAAACACCGTCCTGCCCAACAAGATCGTTGAAGCGGGTGCGCGACAACACAAAAAAGTCCGTGTCGGTCATCGCGATCGCTTCGGCTGAGCGCCGCTCGCTGTCGAGGAAACCCATCTCGCCGATGAAATCGCCGCGCCCGAAGGTGCCGATGTGCCAACTGTCATTTTTATGGACCGGCAGCACCACGCGCACCGTGCCGCGCCGGATGAACAGCAATTCGTCCCCGGGCGTACCTATCTTGAACACCTTCTTGCCGGCACGAATGTGGCGCAGCTCGATGATAGCCTCCAGACAGGTCAGGGTACCCGGCTTCCAGACGAGCAGGGCTTCCAACTCGGCCAGCTCGAGTGGTGGGCCATTGTCTTCGCTGTCATACGAGGCCTCGCTTAGAAACTGCGCCTCTATCCATTCGAGTGCTTCGTCCTGCTCTCGGAATACCATCGCATTGGCGGTGTCGCGTACCAGACCCACTTCGCGCAGGTAGCGCTTCATCTTGAGCCCGCTGGGAAGGCCGTGCGGGATATCCGTGAAGATCAAATAGGCACCTACGCTTTCCAGCCGTTCCTTGATCTGTTCCAGAACATGGGTCGCGGTCAAATCCATGGACTGCACCCGGCGCATGTTGAGGATGACGTAGGTGCGTGGCCCGATCTCCGGTTCGAGCGCCAGAAACAGTTGGTTCGCTGTGCCGAAGAACAGGCTACCTTGGAGTTCGACGATCACGGTCTTGCTGCCATTTCGAATCAGAATGGACAACTCCTGCTCGTGCCGCACCACCTTCGAGAAGACTTCGCTGCCATCGACCTTGCGCCGCAATACCGAGCTGCGCGTCTGCTCGCGCAGGTAAAGCACGATGGCCAGCACGATGCCGGCGCCGGAGGCGGCAATCAGACTGACGGTGAGGGCAGTGACGATGACCGTGACGATCACCAGGAAATCAAAACGCGTTGCCTTCGCGCGGAAGAATTCCAGGCTGTGCCGGTCGATCATGCGGTAGCCGACCACCAGAAGAATGCCGCCCAATGCGGCAATCGGCAACCAGGCGACCAGCGAGGCGAGCAGCAAGAAGGCGATCAGGGAAAAAACACCCTCGATCACGCCGGAACGGCGCGTACAGGCTCCGCTGGACAGATTCACCATCGACGCCCCCATCTGTCCCGCACCGGGGATGCCGCCTAACAAGGCGGAACCAATGTTGCCCAAACCCTGGCCTATCAGTTCGCGATTCGAGTCGTGATGGGTGTTGGTCAATGCATCGAGCACGACGCAGGTCTTTAGCGTGTCGATAGACAGCAATGCGGCGAGCGTCAGTGCGGGCAGGAATATTTGCGCAAGCAGCGCGGGATCCCACGCGCGCAAAGCACTGAGGTGCCCCATCACGGCGCCTAGCAGATTGCCGGTCGAGGCGCCCAGAGGACCGACGATCAGCGGATTTCCATGACTGTTCCACAGTGTCGGGTCGACAAAACCGAGTCCAAAATACACCAATACCCCGATCGTCATGGCGACGATCGCCGCCGGCACGGCACGAAGGATGCGGGGCACCATCGCCATCGACACCACGACCGCCACCCCGATCACGATGCTCTGCCAGCGCCAGTCACCCGGATGCTGGAGTGCTGCCCACAGCCCCATGCCCTTGGGTGCACCGAGCACGCGCGGCAACTGGCTGGCGATGATGGTCAGGCCGACGCCACTAAGATAACCACTCACCACCGGGTAGGGGATGAACTTGATCAGGCGACCGATGCCCACGAGACCCAGGCCGATCTGGATAGCACCGGCGAGCAAGGCGATCAGCACCAACATCAGGATGCCGGCCTCGGCGCTGACTCCACTTTGCGCGAAGCCGATCGCGACGGCGGTCAGCACCGCCGCGGCCGGTGCACAAGGCGCGGTGATGAGACGGTCGGTACCGCCAAAACTGGAGGCGATCAGACCCAGCGCCGTGGTGCCGAGGATGCCGGCGATCGCGCCCTGGGCGGCATAGCCCGCGCCCAGCGGCGAGAAGATGGTGACGCCGAACGCAATCGCGGAGGGCAGGGCCACCAACATCGACGCCAGTCCGCCCCAGACATCCCCGATCAACGGGTGATCTACTTTGCCATTTTGCATGCGCCAACTGTAACGCACGAATGGTAGGCGAGGCTACGATGGAAAGCGCTCCTCGGCGCATGCCACCGACACAAGCGGCTTCACGCCATGCGCAGGAATGACGATCGCGCCCCTTGCGCCACGCCCCCCCATTCCCCTAGAATCCGTCCTCCCAAAGCCCGGTGCGTCCGGCAAGCTGGATACAAGGGCAAAGGGAATTAGTGCATCACTGGTGGTGGTAGCTCAATTGGTAGAGTCCCAGATTGTGATTCTGGCTGTTGTGGGTTCGAGTCCCATCCATCACCCCAGATTGCTTGTTAGCGGTGCCCGAGCAGGCATTGATAGTCGAGTGCCGCCTGATTGTTTTCTCTACCCTAGCGCATAAGTAATGTCGCGTAACTTGCCTTCATTAAGCTGCCGGCGCAGGCCCTCATCCCCTGCCCTTCCCCCGGAGGGGGAAGGGGGTGGAACCCTCTCCCTTCGGGAGAGGGCAGGGTGGCAAACGTCCTCTCAAGAAGCACGCTTCAACCTGCTGCCTCAAAAAGAAATCATCGCGGCAGCGCCGGCCTCC
>CAISDD010000225.1 GCA_903883985.1 uncultured Pseudomonadota bacterium
CTGGAGAGCTGTGCTCTACATCCTCGACGCTGACGCCTGCCGGTAGCAGCTCATACAGACGGTAGCAGTGCCAATCCAGTTCCTCCTGCTCGCCAATCATGTGCTGCCGCACCTGTGTGGCGCGCGTGTGTGCCACATCCAGGCTGGCGCGGGTTGGCGCTGGGGTGGTGGCCACCAAGGTGGCGGGCTGAAGCGTGCTGAGCTGGTGGACCAGCGCATCCATGCGGCTGGCACTGGCCAGCGGCCGGCCCTTGCACAAAGGGAACTCGGCGACGTTGGTGGCGTTGAATGCGAAACGCTCTTCCCACATCTGGCCCTGACCATCTTTGGGAAAGCAAACCTGCTTCAGCCAGAAGCATGCCACCGACGAATTGAGCAGCCCGAGCAGCCCCAGGTGCTCGTCCTCGCTGCTGCCGGCGGGCAACTTGATCACCGGCGCCGTCTGCTTAAAGACCTTGCCGCCGCGATCGAGGACAAAGTGGTTGTGGGTGGCGATTTCCGCAAACGAGATGGTCAAGCCGTCCACTCGTCGTGCGGCAACCTGGTGCCATTCCCACCACGGTCGGCCCTCCGATCTGTAAGTGCCCCCCCAAACGTTGCCCGCTGAGCTAAAACTTCGCGAGCCGGCCACAGCCAGCGCGCCAAGTTCGGTGCCTCCTGCAAGTTGGTAAGCTCGCCATCGGCATACGGAAACAGCACCGCTTCCGAATCACCAGCGGACCAGTCGCGAACGGCGTCGCCTTCGATCAGCGGCTTAACGACCGATGGCTCGACGCCTCGTTGACGGAACGAGCGTGCGGGCGCATTCATCACCTCGTCGGCATGCGTCATGCCAACGAAGCCGATCTCCCGCGTCTCCCGGGTGAATGTCCGGCCGCCTGCGTTCACAGTGAATCGATGAACTCCGACAATGTTGGCTAGTACGGCGACGGCGCTCTCCTCGATGAGAGCCTGAAGATCGGCAGCCCCGCCGCCGCCAATGCTCCACGGATGTTTGCCGAACGTCGCCCTTGGCGTATCCCCGACGCTGACGAACTCGCTCTCCGACCCTGCCTGGTCAATCTGCTCGACGATGGCTGACCACACTAACCCCTGCGCCGGGTCGTCCGGCGTGCTGGGCTCGCCCTTGATGCCCATCACCGTGCGCACCGCCTCACCCACCGGCGCCCGGTGGCGGCCATACAGAATCACCGTCGGCGTGCCGTGGCCGGGGATGTAGGCCCCCGAGGTGTCAATCACATGGGTCAGATCCAGGCGCGGCAGCACCTGTTCGATGAGCTTGCTGCCG
Organism: uncultured Pseudomonadota bacterium; assembly: GCA_903883985.1. Lineage (GTDB taxonomy): Bacteria > Pseudomonadota > Gammaproteobacteria > Burkholderiales > Thiobacillaceae > PFJX01. The sequence goes on from CAISDD010000225.1 coordinate 1,289, forward strand.
AACTCCCGCTTCATGAAGCTGTTGGCGGTAATCAGCCCCACGAAACCCGATGGCCGGCCATTGCCGGTAACCGCCAACTCAAAAATGCGCTCGGTGAACGGGCACCCCAGCGAGTACTGCCGGTGGCAACTCGCATAGCGCTGCCGGTAGGCCGCATTCAGCGCCGCATCCTTGACCACGATGTAGGGCGGGTTGCCCACTACCGCGTGGTACTGCCGGCCTAGGATGCGGTTGACCTCGGCCAGGTCCTCGCTGGCATAGGCATGGGCCAGGCCCGTACCCGCGTAAGTCTCGGCGTCCTCGAACATGCTGTCGGTCACGGTCATGCCGAAGCGTCTGCCGTGTATCAGACTGTCGCCGATGGCCACACTCAGTTTGAAGTCGGGCGCTTCCGTGAGGCGATGCACGGCGCTGACCTTGAGGGCCGCCACCAGCAGCCGAAAGCGCGAAATCGCAACCGCAAACGGGTTCAGGTCCACGCCTGCGACGGCATCCAGCGCCTTCTGGGCGACGTCGCGCCGGTTGCGCGAGGGCTCGGCGCGCTGCCACTCTGCCACCAGGCGATGGAAGCCGCCCAGCAAAAAGTGGCCTGAGCCGCAGGTCGGGTCGATCATCCGCACTTCGCGGAACCCGAACTCGCGGATGGCGGGCGTCAGCGTGCGATCGAGAATGAACTCCTCGACGAACTCGGGCGTCTGCAGCAGC
>CAISDD010000226.1 GCA_903883985.1 uncultured Pseudomonadota bacterium
CCTCACTGCATCTCCACTGACCCTTTTACCTCGCAGTAATCGTGTCTGACCCCATTACCTCGCTGCTATCCTCACTGCATCTCCACTGACCCTTTTACCTCGCAGTAATCGTGTCTGACCCCTTTACCTCGCCACTGACCCTTTTACCTCGCAGTAATCGTGTCTGACCCCATTACCTCGGTCTGCAGGATGGCGTTGAGGAAGCTGACCAGCACCGGCTTGGAGCCTTCCGAGCCAAAGACGCGCTTGAAGGCGTAGTCGGTTTTGACGTCTAGGAAATGCATGATGAAGGTGAGCTGGCTGTTGGCATGAGGCAGTGTTCAGGACCCAAGGTCAACGCAGCCACGCACCGGGCTGCATCGTGGGTTCTCGCGATCATAGCGCAGAAATGTTTCAGGTTGGTGGTGACGTTGAAAGTTTATTAAGGGTGCCAGCGGCGAACGTGGACCAGGTGTAGGGGGTTGAGGTTGAGATGGAGGTGTTTGGGCGGCTCATCTGCGGTGCCATGTGGGAGCCGGCTTGCCGGCGAATGGATGCGTCGCCGGGCGTGCAAGCGTTGCTATCGCGGGCAAGCCCGCTCCTACGGCTGCCTCGGGACACACCGGCGGCTTGGTTTCCGGCCATTGAGACCATCCCCACATCTGCCATCGCACCCGTTACACGACAGCGCGGACATCCTGCACCTGAATCTCCCTTGAACCTGCTTTTCATGTATCCCGGAAGACCTGGTCAACGCTGGTAGCGTCGAGGATGCGATCGGTCCAGTGTTCGAGTTGCTCCAGGGTGGCGGTGTTCAGCCGAGCCCGAGTTGAGTCGTCGAGCGGGCCGAAGCGCTTGTTGAGGAGGCGGGCGAGTACTGCGGCCTCGCCTTCGAGTTTGCCTTTGATTTCGCCTTTGATTTCGCCTTTGATTTCGCCTTGCTCAATGCCTTGCTCAATGCCTTGCTCGATGCCTTGCTCGATGCCTTGCTGAAACCCTTGTTGTTTCCATTGTTCCGTCCATTCGATCACGGTTTCTGCAAGCATGGTCTTGATCTCCAATAGGTTGCCCAGGTCGGGCAGTTCAACTCCAGGCAGACGCACTGGGAGGAGCACTCTTTTGATCCAGGCAACGAAGGCTCGTTGCAGCGACGACTCTTCCAGCTCAGAGAGCCAGTCGATGAGCGCTTCGATGGCTTGTTGCATGGCGTCAGGTGAAGTGCTTTTCTCCAGTCGGAACACCGCCGCTGCCAGATTCTTCAAAGTCAATGGTCCAATTTCATCGATGGCTCCTTCGTCCAGCAGAAGATACTTCATCCGTGGTGCGTAGTCACCCAAGCCAACAGGCACTGTTTCGATCAATTGGCCGATCTCCGTGGCGGCGCGCCAGCGCGGTTTGCCGTTGTAGAGGACGATGGGCAGGACAGGCGGCAACTTCTGGCCGCCAGAGACAATTTTTTGGTGGATGATATCCTGGTAGAGCAGTCCGAGATAGGTCAGGACGCGCACGGCCATGTAGGGGTCGACTGAGGACTGGAATTCGAGCAGGAGGTACAAGTAGAGCCAGCGCCCCTTGAACTGAAGGCGCCAAATGATGTCGTCTTCGCGGTCGCGCAGATCATCGGACACGTAGCTGCCACTGACCTTTTCCAGGGTACTCAGGTCCAGTTCTGCCAGCCAGGGTTCCTGGACAAAGCCCACGAGCAGATCCCGCACCATCTCGGGGTGCGAGAAAAGCAGCTTGTAGCTATTGTCGTGCTGGGCCATGGGACGCGGTACTTGGTGATGGGCGGTTCGATGCCGAAGAATAACCTATAAGGGCAGGTTCAAGAGGCAAGTTCCGTAGGGCGGAATGCCATTAATTCCGCCGTCCAATCCCAACCACTGCACTCAAACCTGCGGCTTGGTGAGCCACGGGGGGCGTGGAACCGTTTCGGGCATACGGCAGAGAAAACGGCATTCCGCCCTACGCTGGCCGCTCCCATGTACGTCCGGCGCCATGACCGGCTTCAGCTTGGGCATGACCTACACTGCGCGGTGCTGTGCAACGTACTCTCGCAATGCGTCGTTC
>CAISDD010000227.1 GCA_903883985.1 uncultured Pseudomonadota bacterium
CAGGCCAGCGGTCAGGCCGTTGATGCTGTCAGCACCGGCCGTACCGTTCACCACACCGCTCACACTTACTCCATTCAGCGTCGCCATTTGCTTTATCTCCAATAAACTCAAAGTCAAAGCTCCGGCTAGGTTTAGCCAAAGCAGGTCAGTTACTTTTCACAGACAATTTTCACAGACAACCCAGTCGTGCGTCGGGCGAATACCAATACAGACTGCAAATCCTTACCGGGGTGGAGTCTAAGGTCAACCAGGCTGCTGTCAAGGTGGTTGGGAACAAAAACCCTTATAAAAATCAGCACACTGTGCGAAAGTAATCACTCAGATGATCATAGGAGTAAATGATCCGTTACGGGGGTCGCCTTCGCCCTGGTAGCGCGGCGTTCGGGCCTGATGACCTTTCCTGATGACCTTTCCTGATGGGCTGCCTATCCACTGAATATTCATATATGAACTAATTTTGCTGTGGTATAGTTCATATATGAATAATATTGTCCGGGCCACTCTAGTCGCCGATGCGGTGCAGCGCGCACGCATCGAGGCGCTGCAAACCGCTTTTGCGTCCGTTTGCAATGCACTGGCCGTGACCGTACAAAAAACCAATTGTTGGAGCCGGGTGGGGCTGCATCACCTCATGTACAAGGAGCTGCGCGAGCGCTTTCCGCAGATGGGCTCGCAAATGATCTGCAATGCGATCTATTCGGTTTCGCGTACCAGCCGACGGATATTCCAGCACCCGGATAGCCCGTGGGCGGTGCAGCGACGCCCGCTGACACCCCTGCCATTGTTGCAGTTCAGCCCTTCGGCGCCGGTGTATTTCGATCGGCACACCGTCAGCCTGAAGAACCAGACCTTGTCCATGTACACCCTCGATGGACGGATGCGCTTCCAGGTTGAGCTGTCCTTGCCGGATCGGACGCGCTTCGTGGCCGAGAAGTTGAGCGAGGTGGTGTTGCTCAACGCGCCCGCGGGGTTCGAACTGGTGTTCCTGTTTTCTCCCGAGGGAGATGCACCGCTCGACAAGTCCGCAGCCGATGCCGAGATGCCCGAGTACGTCGTCATCCTGCCTCCCCCGCCCGCCCATGAACTTGCCCACGGACCTATCCCCTTGGCCCTCGTTCATGAACCTGTCCCCATGACGCCTGCCACCCTCACCCCGCTATCGGAAACTGTCCATGTCCCATGAAGCGAACCCTACTTCGGTTTTGCGCGACTCCCTGCGCGCCTTGTATCCGCCCTTCAGGCAGGTGATCTTTTTCAGTCTGTTTACCAATCTGCTGATGCTGTCCTCGACCGCTTACATGCTCGAGGTGTACGACCGGGTGGTGAATAGCCGCAACCAGAAGACCTTGTGGATGCTGACGCTGTTGGTGTTGTTCGCCTATGCGGTGATGGAAGTGCTCGAGTGGGTACGCACGGACATCTTGCAGCGTGGCAGCCAGCGCTGGGATGAGGCGATCAACCGTCCGCTGTTCGAGGGCGTGTTCTACGGCAAACTGAAGGGCTCACAGGGCGTTTCCCAGGCGCTGTCGGATTTGCGCGTGGTGCGCGATTTTCTCGCGAGCTCGGCGCTGCTGGCCTTGTTCGATACACCGCTGGCCTTGTTGATCATGGTGCTTATTTTCCTGATCAACCCGCTGCTGGGTTGGGTTTCCCTGGGAGTGGCAATCCTCCAGGTCGGCGTCGCATTCGCTACCGAGAAGGGAACCCGACTTCCTCTGCGCGAGGCGCAAACGCTGGCTAGCCAGACTCAACATTTTTCCAATAACAGCTTGCGCTATGCCGAGGTCATCGAGGCGATGGGGATGTTGAGTGCGTTCCGGCAGCGCTGGAGCGCCTTGCAACACAAGTTTGTGGCGCGACAGGCGGATGCCTCGAACTGGGCCGGGGGGAGCGTCGCCGCCGCCAAGTTCGTGCAACTCTTTCAGGGCTCGGCCTTGCTGGGGATCGGCGTCTGGCTTTCGATCAGCGGCGCGCCGATGAGCGGCGGGATGATGATCGTGGCCTCGGTGCTCGGCAGCCGTGCCATCACCCCCTTCGTTCAGGTGATCTCGCAGTGGCGACAAATCGTGACCGCCCAGGAGGCCTATGGTCGCATCGACAAGCTGCTCAAGGCTTATATCCCTCCGCCAGAGCGCATGCCCTTGCCGGCCCCGGTGGGCGCTTTGAGCCTGGAGGCGGTGATGGCCAGCGCGCCTGGAACGGCACTGCCTATCATCCGGGGGATCAGCTTGGGCATCCCGGTCGGGACGACGGTGGTGATGATAGGCGCTTCCGCCTCGGGCAAGTCTTCCCTGGGGAAATTGATGGTGGGGGTGTGGCCGCCGTCCAGCGGCAAGGTGCGCCTCGATGGCAACGACATCCACGCCTGGAGCAAGGCGGAATTGGGCCCGTACATCGGTTATCTGCCTCAGGAAGTAGAGCTGTTCGACGGCACGCTGGCCGAAAACATCGCCCGCTTCGGCGAGGTCGACCGCGATCAGGTCGAGGTCGCTTCGATGGCGGTTGGACTGCATGCCATGATCCTGGCCCTGCCCGATGGCTACGACAGCGAGATCGGCGATGAAGGTTGCTTCCTGTCTGGCGGGATGCGCCAGCGCGTCGGCCTGGCGCGGGCGATCTATGGTCAGCCGAAACTGGTCGTGCTCGACGAGCCCAATTCCAGCCTCGATGAAGCGGGAGAGCTGGCCCTGGTTCAGACCATGCAGACACTCAAAGCACTGGGGACGACCATCGTTCTCATCACGCATCGCCCCAGTATCTTGCAAGTCGCGGACAGAATCCTCGCCATCCACAATGGCATGGTGCATGCCTACGGGCCGCGCGATGAAGTCCTGGCGGCATTGAATAACCCCGCTCCAGGTCCAGCGGCTCCGGCCAAAGCAGGGGGGGCCGCAGCATGAGGAAGCACGCCTTGTCACAACGCAGCGAGTTGGTCGCTACTCTGGCGCGATACAAGCGCGAGTTCCTGATGGTCGGCTTGTTGAGCCTGGTCACCAACCTGCTGGCCCTGACGCCTTCTCTCTATATGCTCCAGGTCTTCGATCGGGTCATGGCCAGCAGGAGCGAGCTGACGCTGATCGCGGTTTCCCTGATCACGCTGTTCTTGTTTGTCATGATGGGCCTGGCAGAGTGGCTGCGCTCCATGCTGCTGGTGCGCTTAGGCCTGCGCCTCGATGAGGCCTTCGGTCACCGTGTTTTCGACGCCAGCTTCGAGGCGCGCCTCAATCGGGGAGAGCGCAATCCGGCGCGGGCGTTCGCCGACTTGACCAATTTGCGCCAATTCATTACCAGTAACGGCGTCATTGCCCTCTTCGACCTCCCTTGGCTGCCGATTTATCTGACCGTCCTGTTCCTGATGCACCCTTGGCTGGGCGGGTTATCCCTGTTTGGCGCCCTGGCACTGGGCGCGATGGGGTGGCTGACCGAGCGCTACACCGCGCAGGGCGTCGAACAGATCCAGGAAGCGTCCACTCAGGCCGACCAGTTCATGCAAAGCAAGCTACGCAACGCCGAGCTGATCGAGTCCATGGGCATGCTAGGCCACCTGCGTCTGCGTTGGCTGACACGGCATCGGCAGTACCTGCTACTGAGTGGCAACACGCTAAGAGCGACCCAGTACATCAAGTCCTTGACCAAGTTCCTGCGCTATTCGATGCAGTCTCTTGTCCTGGGTGTTGGGGCCTTGTTGGTGATCGATGGGTCCATGAGCCCCTGGGTCATCATCGTCGGCAACATGATTCTGGCGCGCGCCCTGGCGCCGGTCGATCTGGCCATCGCCACCTGGCGCGGCTTCGTCTCTGCCCGCGCCTCGTTCCACCGCCTGGAGGCCTTGCTGGCCGCCCACCCAGAGGGCACAGAGGGGACGTTTCATGTCGCTCCTCATGGCAATGTGGCCTTGGTCAACTTGTCGGCGCGTGCGCCAGGACGCGACGAACCAATCCTGAAGAATTTGTCGCTGGCGATTCCGGCGGGCGAGGTGATCGGGATCGTCGGCCCTTCCGGATCGGGTAAATCGACCCTGGCGCGCGTCCTCATGGGCATATGGCCCGAGGTGCAGGGCGAAATCATGCTCGATGGCGAGACCTTGTCGAGCTGGTCGCGGGAAAAGCTGGGCCCTCATGTCGGGTATTTGCCGCAGGACGTCCAGTTGTTCGACGGCTCGATCGCCGAGAACATCGCCCGCTTCGGCAAAATCGATTCGCCGCAGGTGATCCGTGCGGCGCAACAAGCAGGCGTACACGAGATGATTCAGCGTTTCCCCATGGGCTACAACACGCCGGCCGGACCGGGGGGCAGCTATCTCTCCGGTGGACAACGCCAGCGCATCGGCCTGGCGCGGGCGATTTACGGTGAACCCGCGCTGATCGTGTTGGACGAGCCCAACTCGAATCTCGACGAGGCCGGCGAGAACGCCCTGCGCACGACGATCCAGCAGCTCAAGGCGCAAGGCAAGACCGTGGTGCTCATCACGCATCGGCTGGGCGTGCTCAACACCACCGACAAGATCATGGAACTGCGACAAGGCACGGTCCACTGGTACGGCCCGCGCGAAGATTTTGCCCAGCGCGCCGTAGCCTCGACGCAGTTATCCGCCACAGCAAACTAATCAGACGGCTCATTTCAGGAAAAAACCATGGCGACGACGAATCCACAAGCGCTGACGCAAACGAGTACCGGCACTGCGGCGACGAACACCTCTCTCCCCATACGCATAGGGGCGCTGATCCTGATCATCGGCCTGGGCGGAGGCCTCCTGTGGTCGGCCTTGGCCCCGCTGGATGAAGGGGTGCCTACCAACGGGATGGTCGCCATCGATACGAAACGCAAGCCCGTGCAACACTCCCAGGGCGGCATCGTCCGTGAGGTGCTGGTCAGAGAAGGCAGCATGGTCAAGGAGGGCGATGTCCTGATCCGGATCGATGATGTGGCCACCCGGGCAGGCTATACGACGATGCGGCAGAACTATATGAGCGCGCGCTCCACGGAGAGCCGTCTGAGAGCAGAACAAGGCAACAGCGCCGCCATCCATTTCCATCCGGATATCCTCAAGGAAAAAGCCGACCCCCTGGTGCATCAGATGATGGTGAACCAAGAGCAGCTCTTTTCCTCGCGGCGCGCGGCCCTGGAGGCGGAACTCGCTGGCATAGACGAGTCCATTCAGGGCTCCGAGGCGCAACTCAAGAGCTTTCAAAGCTCGCTGGAAGATCGCAAGTCCCAGCGGGGATCGTTGCAGGAAGAGCTCAAGGGTCTACGCGATTTGGTCGGCGAAGGGTACGCCCCGAGAGACCGACTACTCGAACTGGAGCGCTCGGCTTCAGACAACTCCGCCAGCATTAACGAGCTCCAGGGCAACATCCTGCGCGCACAACGCTCCATCGCGGAACAAAAGCATCGCATCACGCAGCGGCGCCAGGAATATCGCAAGGAGGTGGAAACCCAACTGGCCGATGTGCAGCGCGACGTCGATAGTCTTGCCAGTAAGTTGAGTGCCGCCACGGGCGAGCTGGGTCGGGTGGACATCCGCTCGCCGGCCGCCGGCCAGGTCATCGGCCTCGCCGTCCAGACGCCTGGTGCGGTCATCCAGGCCGGACAGAAGCTCATGGACATCGTCCCGGAGAAGGAGACCTTGTTGCTGGAGACCCGGGTGCCGCCCCATCTCATCGATCGCGTCCATCCGGGCATGGATGTGGATGCTCGTTTCTCTTCCTTTGCACACTCGCCGCAACTCGTCGTCTCCGGCAAGGTGGTCTCGGTTTCGGAGGATCTGCTCACCCCCGCCACCCAGGATGCCGCGCCTTATTATCTGGCGCGCGTCGCCATCACCAAAGACGGCATCAAACAGTTGGGGCATCGTGTGCTGCAACCGGGCATGCCGGTGGAGGTTGTCATCAAGACGGGAGAGCGCACCGTGCTGACTTACATCCTGCACCCGTTGAGCAAGCGCCTGTCTGCTTCGATGAAGGAGGAATGATGATGGGACGCGTTTCTTTCCGGGCCATAGCATGCCAAGCCGCGCTGGCCCTGGCCATGATTTCGGCTCTTGCCGCACAGCCTGCTGCGGCCATCGACCCCACCGCCATCAACCTGATGCAGGCCTATCTCCTGGCGATAGGCAGTGAACCGAATTATCTTGCCGCCCATGCAGTCGCCACCGGCGCACGCGAAGCCCTCCCGCAAGCGCGAGCCCAGTTCCTGCCGAACATCCAGCTCAGCGGTACTGTCGGCAAAGCGGACACGGACATCACCACGGTCAGCACAGGCGCGTCCGTTCAGAGGAATTACCGTACCCACAACTATGCCTTCACGATCAGCCAGCCCCTCCTCCACTACGAAAGCGTCGCCAACTATGCGCAGGCCAAGGCACGGGTCAAGTCGACCGATGCGGATCTCGATCAAGCCTTGATCGATCTTAGCCAGCAACTGGTCGAGGCCTACTTGAATGTCCTCCTGGCTGGCGACCGGAATGACTCGTTCGAGGTGCAGAAGACTTCCGCCTTGAGTACTCTGGACGCGACCAAAAGATCCTTCGCGTTAGGTCATGGCACACGCACGGATATCGATGATGCTCAAGCCCGATACGATTCCGTCGCCGCACAAAAGCTCGACGCGGAACAAAACGTGGAGTACTCAAAACGTCAACTGAGCGTATTGATCGATCAACCCGTCACGGGTATTGCCAAGCTGGACCCAGGGCACCTCGATCTATCCCCGCCGGTACCCGCGACCCTGGATTATTGGTTGGCGCGCGCGGAGGCCATGAATCCCTCGATCAAAAGCCTGGTCGCGGCTAAGGAAGCGGCCAGACAGGCCATCAAGAAGGCCAGTGCCGGGCACTTGCCCACCCTGGATGCGGTCTACCAGGACAGCGACTCCGAGAGCGACAGTGAGCTCTCGATCAATCAGCGTTACCAGACTTCCCGGTATAGCTTGCAGTTAAAGATCCCCCTGTATTCGGGTGGATATACTTCCTCCGTCAAGCGCCAGGCCATTGCCGCCGAAGATCAGGCGAACCTGAAACTGGAGGCCGCTCGCCGCAGCCTGCAGCTCAAGGTGCAAAAGCAACTCAACGAGGTCATCCATGGGGTCGAGAACATTCAAGCCCTTCAGGTCGCCAAGAGTTCTGCCGATCAACTGGTGTTCTCCACCCGAAAAGGCGTCCTGGCCGGAACGCGCAGTCGGCTCGATGTTTTCGATGCGCAACAAAAGGCCGCCATCGCCGATCTCAACCTCGCCGAGGCTCGCTACAGGCTGGTTCTCGCGAGGATGCTGCTCGAAGCCCTCTCGGGAGAGGGCAATATGGCGGCCATCGAGCGCATCAACCGGAGTCTTGTGAGCGGCACCCAGGTTGACCGGCGGTGACTCCAGGCGGGTGCGTATGTGGATCGGCGCTGGCTCCGGGCCGGCTGTTTTCAAAGACGCAGGCAAGGATGCCTGCGCTACAGGGAAGGCCTCGCCAGTGGTTCTACGCTGGCTCGCCTCGCCGCCGTCCCGCCCGGCGGTAGCAGAGTCGACGTAGGTTCAGATTTTCTGATTCAGGCCAGGTTTTCACGGTAAATTCCGGAAGTTGCAAGCGATCGCGTACTCATGCGAGGCGGCCGCGAACGGTGCCCATCACCCCGAAACGGGGGCAAGGATGAAGGACAGCGTGAATTCTAAAACGTGCAACCCTCACTTACTGCTGGATCAGAAAGTCTGCATTTCATGAAAATCCTTTTTGTACATCAAAACTTCCCAGCCCAGTTCAAGCACCTCGCCCCTGCACTGGCCACCATACCGGGTAACGAGGTCGTTGCCCTGTCCATTGAAAAGAATCCCCCGCTTCCCGGTGTGCGTAGCGTCCACTACAGCCCCAATCGAGGCAGCAGCGAGCACGTTCACCCATGGGTACGAGACATCGAGACCAAGGTGATCCGCGCGGAAGCCGCCTTCCTGGCGGCGAGGGCGCTGCGCCAGGAGGGATTCACTCCAGACCTCATCGTCGCGCATCCCGGCTGGGGGGAAAGCCTGTTTCTAAAAGATGTCTGGCCAGCGGCGAAACTGGCCATCTACAGCGAGTTTTTCTATCTGAACCAGGGGGGCGATGTCGGTTTCGACCCGGAATTCAGCACGAAGGATCCGCGCGATGCCTGCCGCCTACAGATGAAGAATACCAATAGCCTGCTCCATTTTCAGGTAGCGGACGCGGGCATCTCCCCCACGCACTGGCAGAAAAGCACCTTCCCGGAACCCTTTCGCAGCAAGATCACCGTGATCCACGATGGCATCGACACCGCGCAATTAACTCCGGAACCCGGCGTGACCGTTACCCTCAACGAGGCGCTACGTCTCTCCCGAGACGATGAGGTCATCACCTTCGTTAATCGCAACCTTGAGCCCTACCGCGGCTACCATACGTTCATGCGTGCCTTGCCGGCCATCCTGGCGGTGCGCCCCCATGCACGGGTGTTGATCGTTGGCGGCAATGGGGTCAGTTATGGCCAGGCCGCGCCGAAAGACACGACCTGGCGTGACCTGTTCCTGAATGAAGTTCGGGGGCGTCTCGATCTGTCCAGGGTACACTTGCTAGGCAGAGTCTCTTATACGAACTTCGTGTCCTTGCTCAGGCTATCGAGCGTTCACGTCTACCTGACCTATCCATTTGTCCTCTCCTGGAGCCTGCTGGAGGCCATGAGCGTCGGCTGTGCCATCGTCGCCAGCGACACGACTCCATTACGAGAGGCCATCGCCCATGATCAAACCGGTCGTCTCTTCGATTTCTTCAGCCCGGAGCAACTCGCCGCCGAGGTCTTGTTTCTGTTGGAGAACCCGGGAGAACGCGCCCGCCTGGGTGCGGCTGCCCGCACCTTTGCCAGGGAACACTACGACCTCAAGACCGTTTGTTTGCCTAGACAAATACAGTGGATCGATCACATCGTGTCCGGGCAGTGATTGGAGGATCTCTGGCGGCTAGCCCAAGCTACGCGTGTATCCAGTGGGAGACGGCTTGCTGGCGAATGGGGGCGTTTTATCGCGGGCAAGCCCGCTCCCACACCCCTCACACCCCAGAGCCGGGCTGGTGACTTTTCGACATGGTTTCCCCTGGAAACACCCCCTGATTTAACCGTGGAGTTCATCGTTTTATGGCGGTCGTTGCCGTACTCAATCAGAAGGGTGGCAGTGGAAAGACCACTGTCGCAACACATCTTGCCCGCGCATTCCAGTTGGATGGCAAGTCGGTTCTACTGGTCGATTCCGACCCACAGGGCAGTGCGCGCGACTGGGGTGCCGTCGATGAAACCATTATGGTGCCGGTGGTCGGGTTGGATCGCCCGAGTCTGGACCGCGACTTGCGCACGATCAGTCGCGGGATTGACTGGATTATCATCGACGGCGCGCCGCAGACTGCGGACCTGTCGATTGCCGCACTTAGGGCGGCGGATGTGGTGATCATTCCAGTCCAGCCGTCGCCCTATGATGTCTGGGCAACCGCCGATCTGGTCAGACTGGTCAAGCAGCGTATTGAGGTGACTCATGGTCGCCTGGCTGCGGCATTCCTGATCAGTCGTGCGATCAAGGGAACACGCATCAGCAAAGACGTTAGAGGCACGCTGGAAGAGTATGGTTTGCCGGTGCTGAACACGAAAATAGCTCAACGGGTGGTCTATCCAATCAGTGCGGCGCATGGACGTACTGTGTTTGAACTGGAGCCGGGTGGAGAGGCTGTGTCGGAAATAAAGAAAGTAATGAATGAGGTGCGAGCCATGTTTAATGCCATCAACAAGACCACTGCGGCTGATTAAGTATGAGCATACTGAAAGCCGGCAGGCCAAGCAATGGAAAAAGGCAACTAACCATTGCCGACCTCAACGGAGATCAGTCCATGGTCAGATTGAATGTGGACATCGACAAGGATATGCATCGCAAGCTGAAAATCCAGGCCATACAGGAAAGCTGCACGGCAGCGGAAATTGTGCGCCGCATCATTAACAACTATCTTGCAAAGTCATCCAACACACCAACGTGACCTACCCGGACTGACGCGCCGGTTTTTCGAACACCCAGAATCCGAATCTTCGCCGCCACAACCAGGAAGAATAAACGACCAGGAAAAGACCAAAACCAATCGATGCGGCGGCAGTGCCGTATACACCGAGTTGTTTTGTGAGTAATATCAAGATGGGGACATAGATGACGATCCCCACGCCGGTACGCAATGGCAAGGCATGCTGATATCCGGTCAGGTATAATAAAAGCGATCCCGGCCCGAATACCGAGGATAATGTCCTGCCGGCAAGCAACGAAACCCCTATGGACCACGCATCCAAGTAGCGATCACCGAAGGCAAGGGCAACGACCCACTTGCCAATCAAAACAAAGCCCACCAGAACGGACAATGAGAATAGGAAATTGAACCTGGTGTTCTCATAGATATGGGAACGCATCTGCTCAATTTTCCCTTGAGCGTACAGCAATGGCACATGCTCTTGCAGCATACCGCGAGACGCGCTCTGTAACGCGTAGGCCAACGACGTGAAACGGGTGGCGAGGCCATAAACCACGAGGACATGCGACTCCAGGTAAATGCCGGCAACCCAAAGATCCGCCTGGCTAGCGAACCCTTGCAGGATATTATTTA
>CAISDD010000228.1 GCA_903883985.1 uncultured Pseudomonadota bacterium
ACTCGTCGGCATGGACGAAGAACGCGCCAAGGCGCTGATAATGACAGCGCGGGCGCCGATGTTGGCGGGCGTCTGAATGGGGGTAGCATGAACGTCGAACAATTCGCCACTGAACTCAAGGTCGCACCGGCGCTGCTGGTGGAGCAGTTGAAAGCCGCCGGCGTGACGGTCGCAGGGATCAGCGATGTCCTGTCGGATCAGGACAAATCACGGTTGCTGGACTACTTGCGCGGCAAGCGTGGCGCCGAGCAGCCAAAATCCAAGATCACGCTGACGCGTAAGTCGACCAGCGAGATCAGGACTGCCGACAGCAGCGGCCGCACCCGCACGGTGCAGGTCGAAGTGCGCAAGAAGCGCACTCTGATCCGGCGTGAAGTGGGGCATGGCGAAGGCGTCCCCCCGGAGAAGGCAGAAGAACATGCCGAGTCGCTCATGAGCGAAGAACTTGACCTGGCTTTGGCCGAGGCGGTCATCGATCCAGTGGTCGAGGTGCCGGTCGAAGTCGTGATCGTGCCGGAAATCGTGGTGATTCCGCCAGAACCGGTCGTCGAGATCGTGTTGCCGGAAGTGGTGGTAGCCCCGGCTCCGGTCGAAGTCCTTGTACCGGAGCAGACGGTTGCTGTACCCGTGGCAGTCGCGGTAAAACCCGCCGCCCCCGCCCGTCCGGTCTCCGTGATCGGCGAGTCCGAGCGCCTGGCGCGCGAACAGGAAGCCAAACGCGGGGCTACGCTGCGCGCCATCCAGGAGGCTGAACTCAAGGTCAAGCAGGATCGCGTCGCCGCGCGCCGCCAGGCCGATATCGAGGCACGGGCCGCACTTGCGCGTGGTCCGGAAGTCGTCGTGGCCGTGGTGAAGCCCGAGGTGGTAAAACCTGTCGAGGCCAAGGCCGAGGCCAAGCCCGAGGTCAAGCCCGCGGTCAAGCCTTCGGTCAAGCCCAAGGCCGAGAAGGCTGCGGCGAAAAAAGGCAAGGAAGAGCCCGTCACCGGCAAGCGCCCAGGTTTACGCACACGTGGTGCCGTGGAAGGGGACGGTTGGCGCACACGCAAGGGCGGGCGCCACAAGAACGAGCATGAGCACGTGCAAGTTGCACCCGTAGAGCCGGTGGTGCGCGAAGTGATGGTGCCGGAGACCATCAGCGTCGCCGATCTTGCTCACAAGATGTCGGTGAAGGCGGCCGAGGTCATCAAGGCCCTGATGAAGATGGGGTCCATGGTCACCATCAACCAGGTGCTTGACCAGGAGACAGCGATGATCCTGGTAGAAGAGTTGGGCCATATCGCCAAGCCCGCACCCCTCGATACTCCCGAGTCCTATCTGGAGGACGAAGTCGTCGACCATCATGTCGAACTACTGCCTAGGGCTCCTGTGGTCACGGTCATGGGCCATGTCGACCATGGCAAGACTTCGCTGCTCGACCGCATACGCCAGGCCCGCGTGGCAGCGGGCGAAGCGGGCGGCATCACGCAGCACATCGGCGCTTACCATGTGGAAACCAGCAGGGGCATGATCACCTTTCTGGATACCCCAGGCCACGAGGCGTTCACCGCCATGCGAGCGCGTGGCGCCAAGGTGACCGACCTGGTGATTCTGGTGGTCGCGGCCGATGATGGCGTCATGCCTCAGACCCGTGAAGCCATACACCATGCCAAGGCCGGCAAGGTGCCGGTGGTGGTGGCCGTGAACAAGGTCGATAAACCTGGCGCCAACCCGGAAAAAATCCGTCAGGAAGTTTCCAACGAAGGCGTGGTGCCTGAAGCTTGGGGCGGGGACGCGATGTTCGTGGATGTGTCCGCGAAGACCGGCCAGGGGATCGATGATTTGCTCGATGCCATCCTGTTGCAGGCCGAAGTGCTGGAACTCAAGGCAGCCATCAATGCCCCGGCCAAGGGCGTGGTGATCGAGTCTCGCCTCGACCGCGGCCGGGGTCCGGTGGCCACGGTGCTGGTGCAGTCCGGCACCATGAAGCGCGGCGATGTCATCCTGGCCGGTTCCGCTTTCGGTCGCGTGCGCGCCATGCTGGAC
>CAISDD010000229.1 GCA_903883985.1 uncultured Pseudomonadota bacterium
AGGTGAAATCCCTCAACTTCATGCGCGGGCGCACCTTCATCAACAAGTTTCTCATCATCGACGAGGCGCAGAACCTGACCTCAAAGCAGATGAAGACCCTGATCACCCGTGCCGGCCCCGGCACCAAGGTGGTCTGTCTGGGCAACATCGCCCAGATCGACACCCCTTACCTCACCGAGGGCAGCTCCGGCATCACCTACGTGGTTGACCGCTTCAAGGGCTGGGAGCACGGCGGCCACATCACCTTGGCCCGCGGCGAGCGTTCCCGTTTGGCGGATTACGCGGCGGGGGTGCTCTAACCCTGTAGCGCCGGCATCCCTGCCGGCTCTTTGTATTTACCTTTCAGTAGTCCCTACGCGAACGTCTCTGAACCCTTTGCTCGGCACGCAGTCTTGGCAAGTCCGATGATCATCCAGACTCAAGGTATCGAACACGAAACCCATGGACCCCATGAAGCTGCTGCAAACCCTGGCGCGCCCAGGCATCGCCCCCGCCCTGATTCTTGCCCTCGCCGCGCTGCAACTGGTCTACGCCGCGCACCTGCCGCTGCATGGCGACGAGGCTTATTACTGGGCGTGGAGTCAGCATCCCGCCCTGTCCTATTTTGATCATCCGCCCATGATCGCCTGGCTGTTGGCCTTGACCACCGCGTTCGGTGCCAGCGAACTGGCGGTTCGGGTGGTGCCGGCCTTGTGCATGGGCTTGTCCACCTGGTTCATCTATCGGCTGACGCTCGAAATTTACGGACACAGCGCCGCAGCCTTGGCCCTGCTCGTGTTCGTGGTCCTGCCGGTGACCCAGATGGGTGCGCTCCTGGCAACGCCGGATGCCCCGGTCGTTCTGTTCTGGTCCCTGGGGCTTTATGCCAGCTATCAGGCGATCTTCAGCACCCGCGGCGTTTGGTTTCTCGGTGCGGGGGCGGCTATCGGCCTGGCTTTGTTGTCGAAGTACACGGCGATCCTGTTTCCCGCCGCCTTGTTCGCTTTCCTGCTGCTGCGCCGTCGCGAACTCTTACTGCGCGGCTCGACCTTGCAGGCGCTGCTGCTGGGGGTGGCCGTGTTTGCGCCGGTACTGTTCTGGAATGCCCAGCACGACTGGATCAGCTTCCTTTTTCAGTACCGGCACGGCAGCAGTGCGCAGGGCCAGTTGCACTGGGGCGCCTGGTTCGAATTCCTGGCCGGAATCTTCCTTGCCTTCTCGCCACCGCTCCTGTTCGTCGCCTTGGTGGCCGCCCTGGAGCGGCGCACCTGGCGCGACGAGCGCCGCCTGTTCGTGGCGCTGTTCCTGCTCTTGCCCCTGGCCTTCTTCCTCTACAAGGGCCTGTACAAAAAGATGGAACTCAACTGGGTGGCCATCGCCTACCCGGCGGCGGCGATCCTGGCTGCGGGTTCCGTCGTCGAGCGCCGTCTCTGGAAGACCCTGGGCTTCGGTCTGGCCATGGCGCTAGCGCTGTCCTCGCTCATCAAGTTTCCCGTGGAGTTGGGGCTGCCCGCGAAATGGAATATTCAGAACCGCCTGGTTGGTTATCGCGAGGCCATCGCGGATCTCCTCACCTTGCGCCGGCCCGGCGAATCCCTGCTGGCCGATCACTACACCACGGCTTCGCTCCTGGGTTTCTACGCGCCGGACCACCCGATTGTCGGCATCCCCACCCCGACTCGTTTCAGCCAATATGATCTCTGGGCACAGCCTTCACCGCATCCTCGTGGCCTCTATCTCGCCTGCGAAGATCGCGGCGCCGATCTGAAGGTCGCCTGCGGCAGCGCCACCCTCCTGAAGATCTACCCTTTCGAGCAGTCCGGTTATCGCGGCAGGATATTCTATTTCTACCGCTGCGGCCGGTAGGCTCAGGTGTTGGGCTTCGTACCTCAGCCCAAGCTACGGGCTGGCCGCTTCCCTCAATGTGGGGAATGGGGCAGGTGGATGGAGACGCGCAGTCCCCCGTCGGGGAGATTCTCGGCCGTGATGCGTCCCTTGTAGGCTTGAACGACGCGCTGGCTGATGGCCAGCCCCAGGCCGATGCCGTCGCCCCGTCCCTGGTCGACGCGCACGAAGGGTTGGAAGATGGCTTGCAGCATGGGCGTGGGCACGCCCGGCCCCTGATCGAGCACTTCGATAAGATGCCCGTTGCCTGCGGCGCTGTTATTGCTGTAGCGAACCTCGATGTGGCTGCCTTTGGGGGCGTGGTGCACGGCATTGCTCAGGATGTTTTCGAAGGCGCTATAGAGCAGGATCGGGTCACCGATGAAATCCCCTCGGCCATCGGCCTTGAATTCGATCTCGATCCGGTGCGGATCGGCCTCGACGCGGGTGCTCTCTACCGCTTCGGCCAGCAGGCCGGCCAACTCCAGGGGTTTGTGATGCAACGGGCGTAAGCCCGAGTCCAGTCGTGAGTAGTCCAGGATAGAACCGATCAGGTCGTTGAGTCGCTCGGCCTCGTGTTGGATCAACGCTAATTCCGGCAAGTCAGCGCCGTCACGCTGCCGGGCCAGCCCCAGTGCCGCCTGGACTCGCGCCAGTGGTGAGCGCAACTCGTGGGAGATGTCGCGCAGCAAGGCGCGTTTCGACTCCAGCAGGGCATCGAGGCTCTCGGCCATGTCGTCCATGGCCACGGCGAGGTCGACGATTTCGTCACGGCGCCCGCCAAAACTCGGCGCCACCCTGTAGCTCAGGTCGCCGACGGCATAGGCCTGCGTCGCCCGACGCAGGCGAAGCATCGGCACCACCAGATATTGGGCCAGAAGCACGCCGACCAGGCCGCTGGCCAGCGTGGCCAGGATGATGGGAACGGCGATCACGCGGGGTCTGGAAAGGCAGCGCTTCAAGGACACCCCCACCGTGTCCATCACCAGCCAGTATTCACGCCCATCCGGCAGCGTCACGCCGTGATAGCGCTGCTCATCCGGCAAGTGGGCGCGTACCGCGTCCTGATGAAGGCGCAGATGGGCCAGCGCCGTGCTGGAAACTTCGCGATCCAGAAGATCGTGCCCCTTGGGGTCCAGAACCAGGACGGGCAGCACTTCCTGATGGTCGACCACCTCGGCCCAGCGGGTCAACCCGGGCATTCCCTCGCGGGCAGCGATCGCGCGGGCGGTCTCGGCGCGATCCTTGAAGCCCATCTTGTTGTGCGCGTCGTCATGCAGGGCACGGATGTTTTCGAGATACTGCGAGGCGGAAAACAAGGTGCCCGCGCCGAACAGGACCAGCGCCAACCAGAATGTCAGAAACAGCTTCCAGAACAGACGATGCGGCATGTTTCACTGCCTCAGATAACGGTAGCCCACCTCGCGGATGGAGAGGATGCGGTCGCGGCCATCGGGTAGCGGGCCGAGTTTACGTCGCAGGTTGCTGATATGCACATCGAGACTGCGATCATATCGGCCTAGCGGTCGGCCCAGCCCCAGTTCCGAGAGTGCATCCCGGACGAACACCTGGCCTGCCTTGCTGATCAGCAAGGAGAGCAGATTGAACTCGGTCTTGGTCAGGATGACCGTCCGCCCGTCGATCAGCACGCAGCGGGTGACGCAGTCCAGGCTCAGGTCGCCGACCGTGACGATCTGGGCGCAGCCCTCGCTCCTGCCGGATTCCTGCGGCGCGCTACGCCGCAGCACCGCGCGGATATGCGCCTCCAGTACACGCGGATCGCAAGGCTTGGCCAGATAGTCATCGGCGCCGAGTTCGAAGCCCAGGAGGCTGTCGCGCGCCTCGCCGCGGGCGGTCAAGATCAGAACCGGCGTGGGCTTGTATGCCCGCAAGGAACGCAATACATCGAAGCCGTTCATGGCCGGCATCGTCACATCGAGGGCGAGCAGGTCGTAGTCCTGGGCGAGCGCCTTCTGCAGTGCTTGCTTGCCATCGTGGGCGGTGTCCACGTGGAAGCCTTCGCCGTCCAGATAGCGCTTGAGCATGGAACAGAGCACAAGATCATCGTCGGCGAGCAAGAGGTGGTTCATTTCGGCGACCCGTTTCCAATATCCGTGGATTGTAAATAGTCGGTCAATGTAAAGATAGTCTTTGCCTGTCTTTACAGGGATGACGAGCTTGCAACAGTGGTGTTCGCGCCGCCGCGTGGCGCGCAGCAAGAGCTTACTGCGCTCGTCATCGTGCAAATATATTTATATATATCATATAGTTAGTGTGATTATGGGATGGGCTGGCCGCGCGTCTGTAGTATAATCTACCCGGTGCATAACCCTGGGTATCGCTTTGGGAAATGCGCCGCAGACCGGGGTGGGTCGGCGGCTTTTGTAAAGATGAAGGTAAAGCCTCTTGCCGCGTTCCTGGCTTCTGATTAGCCTTCTACATCAGGATGTTCTTATCTTGTTAGTTGCCAGCAACGCTTGGTCTGGCGCGAGTTCGTGAATTCGTGCATGAACCGAGGCATGGTTCGCAAGCTGGCAAGTCGCTGCAAGGGAGTCCGGGAGTTATTCGCAATCGTGTTCAACCGTAGATGGAGCATAAATATGCAGTCTCAGCAACAAATAAAACTCGCCGCGTTATTCTTTACCACCGATCAGGATCAATTGAAAAATCTGGCCGACTGGATTCTCTCCAGGTAATTACCGACCCACTCCATTTGCCTACTGGAACCAAAAATGAAACCACAGACAAGAAACTCTGTCTCATTGGCCGGAATGCTGATATTCACCGCAATTACCGGTCTCTTCTCCTCGTTGGCCTGCGCCAACGCTCCTCTGCCTGACCTCGCCGGTGGTAAAATGGCGCGCGCCGTCGATACCGACAAGGTCTGTACCATCTGTCACGACGCCAACTACACAAAACCGATATTTCCCATTTATCAAAGCCGCCACGGGGTAACCGCCGACAGCCGCACTCCCCGGTGCCAGTCCTGTCATGGCGACAGCACGAAACACCAGGGCGACCCGACGCAGCATCCTGATATCGTGTTCGGGGTGAAAAGTGGCCATAACAAAAATGCAGTGGATGCCAAGACCCAGGCCGACGCCTGCCTGACTTGCCACAAGTCGGGTCTGCGCACGCATTGGAGCGGCAGTCAGCACGAGCGGCGTGATGTCCCCTGCGCGGCCTGCCATACTGTACACGCGGCCAAGGACCCCGTACTGGTCAGAACCAGCCAGCCCGAAGTCTGTTTCAGTTGCCACAAGGAACAGCGCGCTCAGGAACACCGCATCTCGCATCACCCGATCAAGGAAGGCAAGGTGGTCTGTTCCGATTGTCATAATCCACATGGCTCGACCGGTCCCAAGCTGATGGCCAAGGACACGGTGAACGAGACCTGCTACACCTGCCACGCGGAAAAACGCGGTCCCTTCCTCTGGGAACATGCGCCGGTCGCGGACAACTGCACCAATTGCCACACCCCGCACGGCTCGACCAATACCCCGTTGCTGAAGACGCGTGCGCCTTGGCTATGCCAGGATTGCCATAGCGGCGATCACGCGGCAGCGCTCAACAGCGGCGCCAACTTGCAAAATGGCAACGTGAACACGGTCAATGGCGTCAATCCGCTTGCGAATTCTGCCGCGAAGATTCAGATGACCGGACGCGCTTGCATGAACTGCCACGTGCTGGTACATGGCTCGAACCACCCGGCTGGCTCCAAGTTCCAGCGCTAGTCACACGAAATTGGGATGAACATCATGAAATCACATCAAGATAGCTTCACTCTCCGGGCGTCCGTGGTCGCAGTGCGTGGCGCGCTACTGACCCTGGCTCTGCTGCCGGTGGCGCATGCCGCCGACGTTGCGGCGCAAGCGGCCGATGCCGGTACTCCGCAGATGGTTCGCTCCAGCACGGTGGAAGTCGGCGCCAGCTACGTCAGCCAGGATTCCTTCAAGGCCGGTGAGTACACTGGCATGGAGAAGAAAGGCCTGACCGTGGACGCGAATATCGGCCTGCACGGCGGCGATGCCGACAGTGCGACCCGTTGGAACGTCATGGGGACCGATCTCGGCCTGGAAACCCGCAACCTCCAGGTGGATGGCGGCGAGCAGGGCAGGTTCCGCGTCAACTTCGGTTACGACGAAATCTTGCGCAACCGTTCCGATAGCTACCAGACGCCGCTCATCGGCACGGGCACCAACACGCTGACGCTGCCCGCCACCTGGATCGCACCGACCCTGCCGCGCGTGAGCGCAGCCACTATCAACGCTCGTGGTCTGTCGTCGACGGTGACTGGCGCGATGGGGATGGTCACTACTCCCGCAGTCGTGGGCCCCCCAGCCGTCGCAGCGCATGTCGACGCAACCGCGCCGACCACGGCGCAGTTGGCCACGGCAGCCGCGTTGCAGGCGGCCGACCTGCCCGCCTTCCATAACGTGGACCTCTATACCAAGCGGAAGGCCTACAACGGCGGCGTCAGCTTCGATATTGACCCGCGTTGGCAAGTAGCGGTCAGCGCCAAGCATGAGGACAAGGATGGCATGAAGCCGATGGGCACGGTTACGCGCGCCAACGCCGAGGTTTCCACCATCATCCCCGACCTGATCGATCAGCGTACCGACCAGTTCAACGCCAGCCTGGGCTACAAGGACGACAAGTCGTTCATGAAGCTGGCCTACTACGGCTCCTTGTTCAAGAACAACGTGAATTCGATGAAGTGGTCGGATTACTCGGTCAACGGCGGCACCACCCAGTTGCAGATCAGCAGCGCGCCCAGCAACGAGTTTCACAAGCTGGGCTTGACCGGGGGCTATGACTTCTCGCCGGTCACCAAGCTGGTCGCGTCGGGTTCTTATGCGCGCAATACTCAGAACGAACAGTTCGTGACCGACCCCACCGACTTCTTCGTGCCGGTGACGTCCTTGAACGGTCTGGTCGTGACCAAGGCCATCGACCTGAAGCTCACTTCCCGTCCTATCCACGATCTGAGTCTGGTCGCAGGCTACAAGTACAACGATCGCGACAACCGTACGCCGGTGAATATCTACGGCTTCACCGACGCCCAGAATCCGATCGCCGGTACTTCGGCCGCCCCCAACGCCTCGTTCGCCACCGCGATCAATGCCATGTATCCCAACCTGGCGCCGGTCAGCTTCGCCGGCAACACCAGTGGCAACTTTAACTTGAACGCCAACCGTCCCTACAGCAAGAAGGTCAACGCCTTCAACCTGGATGCGGACTACAAGGTGGCGCAGGGCGAGACGGTGGCGGCGGGCTTCGATTGGGACAAGACCGACAATTACTGCAACGGCAGCTGGATCGCCTGCGCGGATGCGGCCAAGACCGACGAGAAGACATGGA
This sequence comes from uncultured Pseudomonadota bacterium, assembly GCA_903883985.1. Classification (GTDB taxonomy): domain Bacteria; phylum Pseudomonadota; class Gammaproteobacteria; order Burkholderiales; family Thiobacillaceae; genus PFJX01. Next base: position 7,225 of record CAISDD010000229.1, read on the forward strand.
AAGCGGAATGGCGTGCCAATATTCATGAGGACATCAACGCTCGCATCGCCTACGAGTATTCCAAGCGCACCGTGGACTACAACGAGGATGCTTTCCTCGCCATTGTGCCCATGGCCAATGTGGTTCCGACCGGGGTTGCAGGTGTGACCCAAAGCGCCTACCAGTACCTGGTTGCCCAGGGACTGACCGGCTATGGTCCGGTGGCGGGTTTCTCCGGGGCGGCGCTGACCGGTCCGGCGGGCTACTACATGGCCAGCAACAACGCCCTGGCGAATGCCGCTTATGCCAACGCCAACCGCATCAGCGAGTTGATCGGCATGCGCCGCTACAACATGGCCGACCGCAATCGCGACAAATTGCGCTCGTCCATCAACTGGCAGGCCAACGAGAAGCTCGCGCTGCAAGGGGGCTTCAGCTACAACCAGGACGATTACGCCAACTCGACCTATGGTTTGCGGAACGCCAAGGACTTTACGTTGAACCTGGAAGCCGATTACGCCGCCAGCGAGACCTTGAGCCTCTCGGCCTTCGTGACCCACGAGGACAAGAAGTCGCGCAATGCGGGTAATTCCTATACCGCCAACAGCACGGCTGCCAACGTGAATGGCTTCACCGCCATCTCCGGTGGCTGCTATGCGACGATTGCGGCTCGCAACGCGGCGAACAAGATCGACCCTTGTCTGGACTGGACCATGAATACCCATGACCAGGTCGACACCCTCGGGCTGACCTTCCAGAAGAGTGGCCTGATGGCCGACAAGCTCAGTCTGGCGGGTGATGTCTCCTTGAGCCGGGCGAAGACCGACATCGGTGGCAATGGTGGCAACTACGTCAACAACCCGCTCGCGGTTGCTGGTGCGGCGGCTGGTACGGTTGCGGCGTACTTCGTATCCGCTCAGGATCTGCCCACGGTCACGACCAACATCATCGACCTTCGCCTGAACGGCAAGTACACGCTCGACAAGCAGCAGTCTGTGCATGTGGGCTACGCCTATCAGTACATGAAGGCGGTGGATTGGGCCTACGACGCCATGCAAGTCGGTGGTCTGGCAGGCGGTCTGCCGACCAACGAACAGGCGCCGGCCTACAAGGTCCATACCGTCGCGGTCAGCTACCTTTACACCTTCAAGTAAGGGGACTCGACGGATGACGGCACGCGCGGGGGCCACCCGAATTGCAACGCGCGCGCCGCCTACACGCCTACAGTTTTAAGTAAGTCTTACCCGCCAGGGATATCCTCTCGCGCGGAAATGGCGGCAGGGGCTCGTGAAAACGAGCCCCTTTTCCATTGGTGCGCCCGGCAGGGGTTGGACTACGGAGCTGGCGAGGCCTTGCCTGCGTCTTTGAATACATCCTGCTGGAAGCCGGCGCTGCCGCGATTATTTCTTTCTGAAGCAATGGGTTGAAGTGGGACGGCGGAATAAACGGCATCCCACCCTACGCGGGCTACAACGTGAGCAGCATCGGTAGGATGTGGTGAGCGTAGCGAACCGCATCGATCTCACCGCATCCCACGCGATCTGATTGACGGCATGGCTAGTTGATGCGGTTCGTACCTCAGCATCCTACGCGGGCTGTCTCAACAGCGCTCCCCGAATCACCTCGGCCACCGCATCCGTCTGTAGCAGCACGTCGTTATTCCAGAAGCACAATATGCGAAACCCGGCAGAGATCAGGCGTTGATCTCGCACTTTGTCGGACTCCGAGCCTTGATGCTGGCAGCCATCCACTTCCACGACCAACGCTTTTTCCAGGCAGGCGAAATCCAGGACGTAATCCAGAAAAGGATGTTGGCGGCGAAGCTTGCAGCCCTCGATCCGGGCGCCACGCAGTCGCTGCCATAGGGCCAGCTCGGCAACGGTTGGATTATTTCTGAGCTGGCGCTGGATGTGGTTGCCTGGGATGAGGCGGTTGGTTTGGCCTGCCTTCCCTGTGTCGGCCGCGACCAGATCTGGCAGGGGGCTACTAAACGGCCGCTTCGCCGGTCTCGCCGGTACGGATACGCACCACCTGATCGACCTGACTCACGAAGATCTTGCCGTCGCCGATCTTGCCGGTGCGGGCGGACTTGACGATGGCCTCGATGGCGGCATCGACCATGGTTTCGGCCACAACCAACTCGATCTTCACCTTGGGCAGGAAGTCCACCACATATTCGGCGCCACGGTACAACTCGGTATGCCCTTTCTGGCGGCCAAAGCCCTTCACCTCGGTGACGGTGAGCCCGGATACGCCGAGGGCGGAGAGGGCTTCGCGCACTTCATCCAGTTTGAAGGGTTTGACGATGGCTTCGATTTTTTTCATGGAATTCTCCGTTCAATAGATTCGTGGTGCCGCGTCAATAAGGGGCGCGGTACTTGTTGGTGATCGGGTAGCGGCGGTCGCGGCCGAAGCCGCGCGCGGTGATGCGGATGCCGGGGGGGGACTGGCGGCGCTTGTATTCGCTGCGGTCGATCAGGCTGATCACCTGGCGCACGCTGGCTTCATCGAAGCCCTCGGCGATGATGTCGTGCGGCGACATGTCGCGTTCGACGTAGCGTTCCATGATGGCGTCGAGCACTTCATAGGGCGGCAGACTGTCCTGGTCGCACTGGTCGGCGCGCAATTCGGCGCTGGGCGGGCGGTTGATGATGCGTTCCGGAATCACCGGGCTGAGGCGGTTGCGATAGCGTGAGAGCCGCCAGACCAGGGTCTTGGGCACGTCTTTGAGGACGGCGAAGCCGCCCGCCATGTCGCCGTAGAGGGTGGCATAGCCGCTGGCCATTTCGCTCTTATTGCCGGTGGTGAGCACCAGTTGTCCAAACTTGTTGGACAGGGCCATGAGCAGCACACCGCGGATGCGCGCCTGGATGTTTTCCTCGGTTTGATCGAAGGGCAGGTTCTCGAATTCGTCGGAGAGCTCTTCCAGGAAACTGTCGTACATGCGCTTGATCGGCTGCACGTCGTAAGTCACCTTGAGGTTGTCGGCCAGCGCTTCCGCGTCTTCCAGGCTGATGCTGGCGGTGAATTCGGACGGCATCATCATCGCCTGCACGTTCTCGGCGCCGATGGCATCCACGGCCACCACCAGGGTCAGCGCCGAATCGATACCGCCGGACAGCCCTAGCAGCACGCCGGGGAAGCCGTTTTTCGCCACATAATCGCGCACTCCGAGGACCAGAGCCTGGTAGACCATCGCCTCGGTCTCCGGGAGTTCGGAAATGTCGCCGGCGGGCGCGCCCGCCTCCAGGTCGATCCAGTACAGCCCTTCCGTAAAGGCGGGGAACTGCGCGGCGAGCACGCCCTGGTTGTCCAGGGCGAAGGATGCGCCGTCGAAGACCAGTTCATCCTGGCCGCCGACCAGGTTGACGTAGAGCAGCGGCAGGCCGCACTCGACGACGCGCTGGCGGGCGACTTCATGGCGTTCCTGTTGCTTGTCCATGTGGAACGGCGAGGCGTTGAGCACCAGCAGGATTTCCGCCCCGGCCTCGTGCGCCTGGACGGGCGCGCCGGGTTCCCAGATGTCGGCGCAGATATTGAGGCCGAAGCGCACCCCGACGTGCTCGAAGACCGTGGCTTGATTGCCCTGGGTAAAGGTACGAACCTCGTCGAAAACGGTGTGATTGGGCAGCTTTTGCTTGCGATAGGTGGCGATGATGGTCCCGTCGCGCAGTACCGATGCGGCGTTGTAGCGGTTCTCGCCTTCCTGCAGCGGATGCCCCAGCACCAAAGCCAGGCCCGCCGGCAGCGCCGCCGCCAGGGTTTGCAGCACGCGGGCGTTCTCGGCATAAAAATCCGTGCGCAGGGCGAGATCTTCCGGCGGGTAGCCGCAAAGCGCGAGTTCCGGCGCCAGCAACAGGGCGCCCCCGGACTGAGCGGTCTGCCGCGCCAATTCCAGCAGCCGCGCGGCATTGCCGTCGAGATCGCCGACGGTGGCGTTGAATTGGGCGAGGGCGATTTTCATGGGGGGTATTCTATCTGTTCATGCGGCCGTGGCATCCGGGCTCAGCGGCACTTCCCAGACGCAGACCTGATTGCGCCCCCCCGCCTTGGCGGCGAGCAGCGCGTGGTCGGCGTGCTCCAGCGCATCCTCGATCGCTTCCTGGAGGGCGAGTTGTGCCACGCCGAAGGATGCGGTGAGATGAATCTGCTTCCCGTTGCTGGTGACGATGGGGGTGCTGGCGAGCGTTTCCCGTATGCGGTTGAGCAGTACGGCGGCGTTTCCCAGCGTGGTGTTGGGCAGCAGCATGAGGAATTCTTCGCCGCCGTAGCGAAAGAGAGAGTCGCACCGGCGCAATGCCGCGTTGATGATGGAGGTGAAGCCTTGCAGCACTTCGTCGCCGATCTTGTGGCCATGCTGGTCATTGACCCCCTTGAAATGGTCGATGTCCATCATGCACAGGGTGCAAAATTGCCCGGAACGTCTTGTGCGCTCGCTCTCCTCCGCCAGTTTCATGTTCATGGCGTGGCGGTTCCATGCGCCGGTCAGGTGATCGACGGTACAGACCAGGCTGATCAGGGAATACTGGAAGGTGCGCAGTTCCTGCTTGAACAGGATGGCTTGATCCATAAAGCGCTCATATTCCCCCAGGTCGGTGGGGCTGCTGGCGGTGCGATGTGATAGCAACAGGCGGGCGGCATCGTGCATGCTGCGGTGGCTCGCCTCGATGTCCAGCAGGCCCGGGAGTCCCTCGTGCTGCTTCATTCCCACGCCATAGAACCAGGCACCGAACTCGCAACGATGGTGGGCATCCAGGCACAGGTCGTCGGCGTGGCCAGGAGTGTTGGCGATCAGTACTCCGTGGAGTCGCTTCAACCAGGTGACGTGGTTGGCGATGGCAAAATCGAGTTCGCGGATGGCGGTTAGCGTGTCGCGCGTGAGGCGCGATGTATCTGGGCTGGCGGGCATGAAGGATTTCCGAGTGATTGCCGGCGACAATATCCCAACTCAGGGTTCACTGCCTGTGAGATAGAGCCAGCGCCCGCCTTCGCGCACGAACCGGCTGATTTCATGCAGTCTATGGGCGCGGCCGGCGATCTTGTAACGCGCCACGAACTCCACCAGCGCCTCCCCCTCTGCCGTGATTTCATGTCTTTTGACGACCAGCCCCAGCCATTTTACCGGCGGATCGAGGTCGATGCTCGCGGGTCGGGTATGCGGATGCCAGGTCGCCGACACATAGGCGGCGTCCTCCAGGACGTAGGCGCTGTAGCGGGAGCGCATCAAGCTTTCCGCATCGGCGGGCAAGGCCGTACCGGCCAGATAGGGGCCGCAGCATACGTCTAGAGCGCGGTCGGAGCCGCAGGGGCAGGGCATGGGCATGGGCAATGTCAGAGCTTAGTGTGGCGGCATGATCTTCGCCCGTGATCCCGCAATCAAGCCCGACCTGAATCTGGTCGGCCCGGCACCGGCTTGCTTGTGCCAGGCAATAGGCTTTTAATGCGCCCACCGTGTCGCCCCGTTGTTGCCATGAATCGCCCATACTTTCTGAACCTGTTGCGGATAGGGTTGCCCATCGGCGGCGTGGTTTCCATCCTGCACCGTGCCAGCGGCGCGCTGCTTTCCCTGTCCGTGCCCTTGCTGCTCTACGCGTTCGCCTTGTCGCTGGAATCTGAGCAGGGCTACGCCCGCGTATGCGGTTTTCTTGGGGGCGGTATTGGCTGGCTGGGGATGAGTGTCCTCGCCTGGGCCAGCGTGCATCATCTTCTGGCGGGCCTGCGCCACCTCGGCTTCGATTTCGGTTACGCGGATCGACTCGCCACGGCACGCAAGACGGCCTGGGGGGCGCTGTTGCTGGCCCTGGTGATTGCGGCCGGCATCGCCTTGCGAGGCCTGGTTTGAGACAGGTGGGCGGCGCCCATCGCGGTCTCGACCTGTGGCTGGTGCAGCGGGTCAGCGCGGTCTACATGGCCCTGTTTCTGCCGGTCTTCTGGTTCTGTCGCGCGGGCACGGGGTACACCGGCTGGCACGCGCTGTTTCTGGGGCTACCCATGAAAGCTGCGGCGGCGCTGTTCGTCGCGGCTCTTCTGCTGCATGCCTGGATCGGCCTGCGCGAAATCCTGATCGACTATGTGCATCCGCTGGCTTGGCGCTTGCCGCTGTATTTCCTGTTCGCACTCGCCTATGCCGGTTGTCTGGTCTGGGCGGTGGACATTCTGTGGAAGGTCCAGTGATCCCGAAACGTAGATTTGATGCCGTCATCGTAGGCGGCGGCGGGGCGGGCCTGCGCGCCGCGTTGCAGTTGGCCGAGGCCCACCTCAAGGTGGCGCTGATCTCCAAGGTGTTTCCCACGCGCTCGCACACGGTCTCGGCCCAGGGCGGGATCACGGCGGCGCTGGCCAATGTCTCCGACGACAACTGGCACTGGCATATGTACGACACGGTGAAGGGCTCGGATTATCTGGGCGACCAGGACGCGATCGAGTTCCTGTGCCGCAATGCAAGTAGCGCGGTCTATGAGCTGGAACACATGGGCTTGCCGTTCTCCCGCCTCGATAACGGCAAGATTTACCAGCGCCCCTTCGGCGGCCAGTCGCAGAATTATGGCGGTGCGCAGGCGATCCGCACCTGTGCCGCAGCCGACCGCACCGGCCATGCCCTGCTGCATACCCTGTACCAGCGCAACATCGCCGCCCGTACCCAGTTTTTCGACGAGTTCTTCGCGCTCGACCTGATACGCGATGCGGACGGCTATGTGCTGGGCGTCACCGCCATGGAAATAGAGTCCGGCGAGCCCTGGGTTTTCGAGGCGCGCACCACCTTGCTGGCCACGGGAGGGGCCTGCCGCATCTTCCGCCACTCCACCAACGCCCACATCAATACTGGCGATGGCTTGGGGATGGTGCTGCGTGCCGGCCTACCGCTGGAGGACATGGAATTCTGGCAGTTCCACCCGACCGGCATCCCCGAGGTGGGTAGCCTCATCACCGAAGCCGTGCGCGGCGAGGGCGGGTTTCTCGTCAACAAGCTGGGTGAAAAGTTTATGGCGAACTACGCGCCCAATGCGAAAGACCTGGCTTCGCGCGACGTGGTGTCGCGCGCCATCGCCCAGGAAATCCGCGCCGGGCGCGGTTGCGGGGTCCATGGTGACTACGTGGATTTGAAGATCGAGCATTTGGGTGCAGAAAAGATCAAGGCGCGCCTGCCGGGTATACGCGAACTGTCCATGCAGTTTGCGGGTGCAGACCCGATCACCGATCCGATCCCGGTGACCCCGACCGCGCACTACATGATGGGCGGCATACCCAGCAACCTGCACGGCCAGGTGGTATCTCCTGCGCACTATGGCCCGGAGGAGCCCGTGCCCGGCCTCTATGCTGCGGGCGAATGCGCCTGTGTTTCGGTGCATGGCGCCAATCGTCTGGGTGGCAACTCGCTGCTCGACCTGGTGGTGTTCGGCCGCGCCGCCGGTATGCACATGATCGAATACCTGCGCGAGAACCCGATCCCGCGGCCGTTGCCGCTGGCCGAGGTGGAGAAATCCATGGCGCGTCTGGCGCGTTGGGATCGACGGGGCGGAACGGAGACCGTGGCCGGATTGCGCGGCGAGATGCAGCGGGTGATGCAGGATCATTGCGGCGTCTATCGCAGCGAGGCAGTGCTCTTGGCCGGCCTGGAGAAGCTCACCCTGGTGGCGGCGCGTCTGACGGACGCTGCGATCCATGACCACAGCAAGCACTTCAACACGGCCCGCCTGGAAGCGTTGGAGCTGGAAAATCTACTGCCCATTGCCCGTGCCACCCTGGTGTCCGCCCTGGCGCGCACCGAGAGCCGTGGCGCCCACAGTCGCGAGGACCATCCCGGGCGCGACGACAAACAGTGGCTGCGCCACAGCCTTTACTTTTGCCAGAACGACCAGCTCGATTACAAACCGGTCAAGTTGAAGCCGCTGACGGTCGAGACCTTTCAGCCGAAAGAGAGGACATATTGAGCCGTGGAGTAAGCATGCGTTTTCGTATCTACCGCTACGATCCCGAATCCATCGGCAAGCCCCGGATGCAGGACTATGAGATCGAGTTCGATCCGCAGGGCAAGAAGGTGCTCGACGCCCTCATCGCCCTCAAGGACGGCCTCGACGAGAGTCTCACCTTTCGCCGTTCCTGTCGTGAGGGGGTGTGCGGCTCCGATGGCGTTAACGTCAACGGCCGCAATGTGCTCGCCTGCGTGACGCCGCTGGAAGGCCTGAAGCAGCCAATCGAGATTCGCCCGCTACCACGTCTGCCGGTGATCCGCGATCTGATCGTCGACATGGCGCAGTTTTATCAGCACTACCGCGCGGTGAAGCCCTATCTCATCAATCTCGAACCGGAGCCGGAAAGCGAGCGCTTGCAAAGCCCGGAAGAACGAGCCGAACTGGATGGACTCTGGGAATGCATCTTGTGCGGTTGCTGCACCACTTCCTGCCCCTCGTTCTGGTGGAATCCGGAGCGTTTCCTCGGCCCCGCAGCCCTGCTTCAGGGCTACCGTTTCATCGCCGACAGCCGCGACCAGGCAAGCGGTGAGCGTCTCGACTTTCTCGAAGACCCGTACCGGCTGTTTCGTTGCCATGGCATCATGAACTGCGTCGAGGTTTGCCCAAAGGGCTTGAACCCGACTCAGGCGATCGGCAAAATCAAGACGCTCCTCGTGAAACGGGCGCTGTGACCGGAACTTCCTACCAGATGAATCGCCTGCGCTGGCTATGCCGGCGCGGCATGCTGGAACTGGATCACTGGCTCGCTCCGTTTCTCGAAACGCGCTATGCCGACCTGGCTCCGGAATTGCAGGCCGTTTTTGCCCGGCTGCTGGATCAGGACGACCTGGCGTTGTTCGACTGGTTCACGGGAGCAATCGAGTCGCCCGACGAATTCCGGTTCGTGGTGGCTGCCATCCAATCAACCCGGTACCCACGATTATGACCACTGCCACCCTCCAGATCGACGGCCAGCGCATCGAACTCCCCCTCATGAAGGGTAGCTTGGGGCCCGATGTCATCGACACGCGGATGCTGGGCAACAAGGGCCATTTCACCTACGACCCGGGCTTTCTCTCCACCGCCAGTTGTTCCTCCAGCATCACTTATATCGATGGCGACCAAGGGCTGCTCTATTACCGTGGCTACCCCATCGAGCAACTCGCGGAAGGCTCGGATTTTCTGGAGGCCGCCTACCTCCTGTGGCATGGCGAGCTCCCCGACGCGGAAGAAAAACGGTCCTTCGACACCCTGGTGAGCAAGCACTCCATGTTGCACGACCAGATGCTCTCGCTGTACAAGGGTTTTCGTCGTGACGCCCACCCGATGGCGGTGATGGTCTCGATCATCGGCGCGATGGCGGCGTTCTATCCTGAGAGCAGCGACGTCGCCGATCCGCGCCAGCGCGAGATCTCCATGTTTCGCCTGCTCGCCAAGGTGCCGACGGTGGCTGCCTGGTCCTACAAGTACAACAAGGGCGAGCCCTTCATCTATCCGCGCAACGATCTGGGCTACGCGGCCAATTTCCTGCACATGTTGCATGCGACTCCGTGCGAATCCCATGAGCCCAGCCCGGTGCTGGCGAAGGCGCTGGATCGCATCTTCCTGCTGCATGCCGACCACGAGCAGAACGCCTCCACCTCCACCGTGCGCATGGCCGGCTCCAGCTACGCGAATCCGTTCGCCTGCATCGCGGCGGGAACCGCCTGCCTCTGGGGGCCGCTGCACGGCGGCGCCA
>CAISDD010000230.1 GCA_903883985.1 uncultured Pseudomonadota bacterium
CAGAAAGCTCAGGTTTTCCCTCTCGACCCAAACGCCGCTGTTCGGACGCGCCTGACTCACTCCATCGAGGTATCCCAAATTGGGCGCCATCTGGCTCAAAAGGTGATCGAGAAGGCCGGGGGCAGCGACGGGGAGTACAGTAAGCTGTCGGCGTTCGTGAACATCGTGGAGAGCGCTTGCCTCATTCACGACATCGGGAATCCTCCCTTCGGCCACTTTGGTGAATCCGCCGTTCGCGAGTGGTTTCGGGGCGCAAAGTTGGACTTTCCCGACCTTCTTGGCTACGACGGTAATCCACAAGGCTTCCGGCTGATCTCCTTCCTCAGCGGCAACGATAACTTTGGGCTAAATCTCACGTCCACGCTGCTACTTTCTGCTGTTAAGTACCCGTGGAAGCCTGAAACCAAGCCAAAGGAGGCCAAGAAGATCGGTTTGTTCTCGTCGGATTGGCCGGCTTACTGCGACGCCTGCGAGAAGCTTCACTGGGCGCCGGGCAAGCCCTTCCCGTTCATGCTCTTGATGGACACAGCGGACGAAATCGCTTACTCAATGAGCGACCTGGAAGATGGGCTTGAGAAAGACATCATTTCGATGGGTGATCTGAGGGACGAGTTCGGCGAAGAATACTTCCCCCATGCTCACATCAGGGAAATGATTCCCTTCAAGACAGGGGTCATCAACCGCGCGGTCGAGGTGGCTGCGCAAAGGTTTTATGACGAACTGGAGCAGGTTCTCGGCGGCGAAGGTTTGCCTCTCATTGATAAGACAACCGAGACTCACCACTTCCTCAAGAGAGTCAAGACGTTCGCCCGCAACAAGATTTACACCCACAGATCGGCTGAGCAGGTTGAACTCGCCGGCCGAAGTGTCATCAAGGGACTGCTCAACCATTTCGGCTCCCTCATAAACGGGGAGGGTGACCAGCCCTTCCCAGAAAGCAATTTCCTTGCCCTTCTACGAAACGACACAGACATCATCAAACAACGCGAACTTGATTTTGAGATTCGTCTGTTTAGGCGCCTTCCTATTGCGTACCGTGAGAAGTACAACGTCGCCTCCAGGGGAACGGAAGCCCTGAGGCGGTCCCACTTAATTGTGGACTTCGTTTCTGGCATGACCGACGACTTCGCACTCGAGACCTACCAGATTCTCGAGGGGATCAGAATCAAATGATCAGCGAAAATCACCCGTTCCACTTCTTGTCTTCGCTGTTCCGAAGGGAACAGGCGACGTTCGCACTTAGCAAGTACGTTTACACTCCAGACTCGCTTCTGGACGAACGTGAGATCCTCGCAGTATCGGGCAGCGACCTGACGGAAGATTGGGTTATGTCGACCCTTTCTTCGCTTCGCCCTGACCAAGAGCTGGCGTTCCATTCCAGCGTCCGCATTAGTGGCAGGAACTGGCACATCCCCATGGTTGATTTCTCGCTTGCGAAGGGAATGCCACAGGACGTTTTCGATAGGATGAGCCGCTATCTGCCAAAAGCGTTGATGCTGAACATGGCCGTATACTCCAGTGGCCGGTCATTCCATGCCTACTCTACGACTCTCCTTGGACCCAAGGAGTGGCATGACTTCATGGGGCGTTTGCTACTGATCAACCCCAGGGATGCGGAAAGTGTGGTTGACGCTCGCTGGGTGGGGCACCGTTTGATCGGTGGTTTCGGCTCTCTCAGATGGTCGAACAACTCAGGTCAGTACCATGGCCTGCCGTCGCGAGTGCCATTCCCCTGAATTCCCCCGACTTTGGTAGTCCTCTTGAGTGTCTCCCTTGGCTGAGCATGAACCCATGTATTCCTTGCCGGCTCGCACTGCACCAAGCCGACCGGATCGCCAGGCTGCTCTCGCACCTTCGCGTTTAACAGTAAACCCATTCCTCTGCCCTTCTGCTGGTTCGTCACTCACTCCGCCAGCGCCTTCAGCAGTGCATCCCTGGCGTCCTGGTAATACTCGACATCCAGTCGAGTCGCCATGTCATCGGACAAGTCGAACAACTGGCGGCGGCAGGAGACGGGGAGCAGGATCGATTTCGCGCCCTTCTCGACGGCGATCTCGGCCAGACTGACCGCGTTGTGGATCGGCTCGATGGTGCCGCCCAGCGTTACCTCGCCGACCACGATCAAACCGCCGCGCACGGACTTGCGCAGCAGCGCACCGCATAGCGCGATCAGCGACGCTACCCCGGTTTTCGCGCCGCTTCTGGCAGCATCGAAGCTGCGCAGTTGCACCGAATACTCGTGGGCGCGCGGATCACGGTCGCCGACCAACTGCATGGCGCGGGTATAGAGGTTCTGCTCGGCGCAGCGGATCGATTCCTGGAATGCCTGGGGCACCGGCTTGTTCAATACGTGCAAGCCGCTGCCAGGCCCTTCGCTGACTTCAAGGCGGAACAGGCCGGGATGCTCGTCTTCGCCGCCGGGCGACAGCGTCCAGATCTGACCGGCTTCCAGCGGCTCATCGCCGATGCCCCCCTGGCTTTGCAACTCCGGGGTCGAGACGAATTTCTCGATGCCTTCCGCGCCCAGGGTGTAGCTGAAATGGGTGTTGCGAAACTCGGCAGCGCCGATGCGTTTCTGCTGTTCCTTGACCCGGCGGCGGACTTCCAACGCCAGGCGCACTGCCCATTCCAGGTCTTCGTCGCTGACTTCCGCATCCAGACCCGGATAGATCAGCTTCAACAACCCGCTGATGGTCTTGTTGACACCGTTGATGTCCCGCCCGGATAACGCACCGCCAAAAAACACGCGGTTTTGCAGCACGGCCAAACGACTCTGATTGCGCAGTTGGCTGAAGCATTCGGAGAGGAAGTCGCTGACCAGGCCGAAGTGGTCGGTGAAGAGGTCCGGCTTCAGCTTGGGCACATCCCAGCCCGGCAGATAGCAGTGGATGCGATCCATGAACGCGGTGTCATCGCGCATTTCCGGCGGCAGCGGCTGGAACAGGTGGCCGATGCGCTGCTGGTGTTCCACATCCACCTCGAAGTTGCCGACCATCACGATGGAGCCGTCGGCGCGGATGCTTTCCTTGCCGCGCGAAAACTCGCCGGACTCCATGTAGCCCTTCATGATGTTGACGCCATCCTTCTGGTCGAAGGAAATACCGGAGACTTCATCGAAACACACCACGTCGTATTGGCAGACCAGGCCGCGCTGGCCGTTAGCGTTGTTGACGAACATCCGCGCCACCGTCGCCTTGCCGCCGGAAACCAGGTGGGCATAGGGCGAGACCTGCTGGAACAGGTGGGATTTACCGGTGCCGCGCGGGCCGATCTCCACCAGGTTGTAGTTGCGTTCAACGAACGGGACCATGCGCAACAGAACGGCATCCTTGTTGCGTTCGGTTAGTTGCCCCGGTTCCAGGCCAATGGAACGCAGCAGGAAATCCTTCCACTCCGCAGTCGTCAGCTTGGCCCGCGCCTGGGCCATTTTCTCCAGCACGTCGCGCTGGGAAAGCTGGATCGCGCGCAGGCCATCAACACCGAACGGCCTGCCGTTTTTCTCCTGGGCGATGGTGGCGTCATAACCCAGCGTCACTTCGGCATAGAAACCGCCGGTCAACATGCGTTGATGCTCGGTGACCAGTTCCGCCGTAATCCGCACGTCGCGCAGTTTCAGCGAAGGTAACTCGGCGACGTAGGAATCGGTCTTCGCATCCAGCCGCGCCGAGATGATGTCGATGATGCGCACCTGGCCTTTTTCCCGCGCCACCGATTTGATCAATTCCTCGTTGCCGGCGCGCACCGTGCGCTCGGAAAGCTGGCGCTGCACGATGCCCAGGCCCTCCTGAATCTCGGCTTCATCTATCGTGGCGCAGTAGCGTCCCAGCATGAACTCCACCACATAGGTGGGCACGGGAAACTGGCGGGAAAACTGGCGCACCAGATCCTTGCGCACGATATAGCCGTCGAAGGCGTCGGCCGCCTTGCGGTCCAGAGCATCAAGCTGCATTCCATGTCTCCCCAAAATTCATGCGTTCTTCGGCGACCTTCATGCCGTCCCGGCGCAGGAGCACGATGATCTGTTCACCGATGAGGTCATCCACTTCCTCGAAAATCACGCGGCCTTTGCCCTCGCCATCGATGCTCTCGGTTTCACCAATAGCCGTGCCCAGACGTTCCAGACTCAGCTTCAGCCCGGTGGCGTCAAGGGTCATCACCGAACAGATGGTCTTACGCGTGTTCCAACTCACGCTGAGCAACCGGGGCATCCCCGCGACCGCTTCCTTGCGTTGTACCCGCAGGAACGGCACCACCGATTCCTGCAAACTCAGGCCACCGTGGTCGTATTCCCGGCCACTGGAAAACGCCGAGATGCCAGGTGCCAGCGCGACCCGCACGGCGGGGTCAAAACTCCAGGGCAACACCAGCCAGTCCTGATCGCCAGATGCCTCCTTCAGCACGGCGCAACGGCCCCACTTGGTTTCGGTCAGCTTGGCCGGCAATTCAACTTTGGGCAGTCCACCCGGCAACAGCAACCAGCCGTGATCGGACACCACCCAGACTTCTTTCCAGGCGGCGGCCAGCAGACGGCGAATGGCGCGCGCCAGATCATCCAGATGCGTTCCCACCGCGCGGGCCAGGCGCAAGCCCTTGTTATGGCCGTCGTTGTCGATGTCGCCTGGAAACTCCGACCAGCCTTTGCCGTATACAAAACTCGGGTCCTCACAATCGATCAGCTTGAATACCTCGCCTTCCATCGCGCGGCGCAACTTGTCCGCCGTGTAGCAACCTTTCGGCAGTTTGGGTTCAAAGCCGGTCCCATTGCCGCCTTCCGCGAGCTTGCACGCTGGGGATACCCAGACCTTGCCGCTGCTGGTCACCGACGGCACGCTGGTAAAGCCCGGCTCAAGCTGAGTCGCCAGGCCCTCGGCGTTCAATGCCGCCTCCAGCTCCCGTGCCAAGTCCATGCGCAGGCCATCGACAAACAGCACCACCACGCCATCCACCACCTCCGGCAACCCCCAGTGCGGGTAACCGTCGCGCTTGATCAACGTCTGGAAGCCTTCCGCCTGCTTTTCCAGCCAGCGCCGATACAGCCCATCCAGCACGGCGTAGATCGGCTTTTCCAGTTCAAATTGCTGAGCAATGGCCATCGCCGCGCGCGCTGCGGCATCCACTCGCCAGCCGCTATCGGCATAGCGTTGCGCCAGTTCGGCCACGGTGCCACCCGCCTGGGGTTGCAGGAAAGCGCGCGCGACCTCCGCCAGATGCCCAAGCGCGAGTGCCAGCGGCGCCCGCCCCAACTGCGCCCAGAGACTCGCCCGGCGCGGCCCATGACGGGTTTCCAGCTTCAGCACAGTGTCTGCCGCCGCCAACGGTTCCAGCGTCATGGCCCGCAACAACGCCTCGGCCAGACTCTTCTCGTCGGCATCGTTCTCACGCGGGTAGCGTTCCGCACCCTGGAACAGATCGGGGGGCGCAATGGTGCGGAACACTTCATAGGCATCGGGGTAGCTCTGCCAGTGGGCGCCATATTTCACCCACAGCGGGTAGGTCGCATCGCCGGGCTGGCTGGCGAGAATTTTCTGCGCCACGTCCAGCGGACCACGGCCGAGATCAACGCCAAAGCGGCTCCGGGTCGTGGCAACAAAACTTGCCCACGCATCGCCTTTCTCAGCCTGAATCGCCTCCGGTGCGGTCAACCAACGCAGCACCGTCTCATCCGGGGATGGATTGATCAGATCATCGAGAAAACGCTCGTCTATCGTCTGGTGTTCCATCGCCGGCAGATTCTGGTTGAGCAATTTGCCCATCGCCGCCTTGAGCGCCTGCTGGGTTTCCTGATTGCCAGCCACCTTCAGCCCCAGGCCGCCGCGCTTGCTTTCCAGGAACGCGCGCGGGGTCCAGTCCTTGCTGTTGTCCTGCCGCCAGAACGCACCGCGATATTGGAGTTCGGCCAGCGGGGCGAGTTGCGGGTCATCCTTCAAACCGCGCAAATCGGCGCGCAACTGACCGTTACCCACGCCGGGAAGATACAGAATCGGAGTCTCACCCACGCTAAAGTTTCCAGCTTGCCCATCTGCCACCATGCGCAGCCAGACTCCGGGGCCGGTGCGTTCATCGGGGGAATATGACCCCAGCGAGAACAGTTCCGGCAACGCGGCCTTGATCTGCGGAATCACGCTTTCCCACTCCCGTTTCTCGTCGGTCCAGAGGATGGCGACGGGGCCTGATTCCAGCGCGGGGTTGTAGCGTTTCCCTTGCTCGCGCAAACGGGCGACAAGTGAGGCGGCAACAGTTTGTGCGGCAGTCTTCATGATCTTGGGTTTGCTGGATTCGAGTCGGTGTTTGATAAGGAAAATCAGATGAGTCGGCCTGGCAACTGATAGAGGGATTTCTTCGGACCTTTCTCCACAGCACCATCATCAATCAGCCGTTGGAGCCATTCTCTGGCTTGAGTGGGCGTCACCTGCAATTCGGCTGCGATCTCCGACTCTTTTTTGGGAATTTCCAAGATTCGAGATATGGACCGACGTACCACCGAGAAAATCTCGTCCGCCGGACTCAGCGGCGATTCGTCCGCCGATTTCATCGGTGCTTGAACTTCAGGTAGTGGCGAGGTCGTCTTCATCGGTGGCGACACTGGCTCGAACTCTTGTGGTTCCGACTCTGGTGTGGTCGTGGGCAACTGCGATTTCGTATCGCTTGACGTCACTGTGGCTGCG
>CAISDD010000231.1 GCA_903883985.1 uncultured Pseudomonadota bacterium
AGAGGCCGCCGCTGCGCTGCTCCAGGTAATGCCGGTAGAGGGGGCCGGAAAAGTCGCGGATCGGCCCGCCGTGATGGCGCGGCAGCAGGCCGAAGCGCGATTCCACCCAGCCTTTCAGCACCGCGCCTTCGCGTCCGTCGGCATCGAAGGCCCAGCCGCGCAACAGTTTCAGGTAATGCGCCTTGGCGCGGCCGTGCTCGGGTGTGTAGCCGGCGTCTTCCGGGTGGTCCAGGCTGAAGGTGGCGTCCATGTGGGCCATGAATACGCGGGCACGTTCCGCCGCAACGTCCAGCATGTCCAGGCGCTGGAACAACGGCCGGTGCAGTTGTTCCACGCCATCGATCTGCAACGGCGTTGGATGGCGCTGGTAGGTCAGGCTGCCAAGGATCGCCGCCGGCAGGTTGCAGCGGTTGATGGGCAGATGGGCGGCGCGGGGAAGGCTGGGGAGCATGGGGAGATTGTGCCGGAAGGTCGGGCAAACCCTGTAGCACCGGCCGCCGCATTAAGTCGACAGCCAGCCGACAGCCGGCGCCGCAGGTTGTCGCCACCCTTACAACGCCCGTTCCTTTGTGTCGTAGGACACGCGACATGAATGTCTTCATATCCCAGGCTTGCCTATATATATCAAAGAGTTAACCATCTCTTTCGGGTCTGGCACAGGCCTTGCGATAAGAGAAGTGCGAACGAGTTTTTCAATCGCACTTCGTTTTCGAGACCTGAGGAGAAATATCATGGCTCTGCGTCAATGCGCGATTTACGGTAAGGGCGGTATCGGCAAGTCCACCACCACGCAAAACCTGGTGGCTGGCCTGGCCGAGCTAGGTAAGAAAGTAATGATTGTTGGCTGCGACCCCAAGGCGGATTCGACCCGCCTGATCCTGCACGCCAAGGCCCAGAACTCCATCATGGAGATGGCGGCCAATGCCGGTTCCGTGGAAGACCTGGAACTGGAAGACGTGATGAAAGTGGGTTACCGCGACATCAAGTGCGTCGAATCCGGTGGCCCTGAGCCGGGCGTCGGCTGTGCCGGCCGCGGCGTGATCACCGCCATCAACTTCCTGGAAGAAGAAGGCGCCTACGAGGAAGACCTGGACTTCGTGTTCTACGACGTGCTCGGCGACGTGGTGTGCGGCGGTTTCGCCATGCCCATCCGCGAGAACAAGGCGCAGGAAATTTACATCGTCTGTTCCGGCGAAATGATGGCCATGTATGCGGCCAACAACATCGCCAAGGGCATCGTGAAGTACGCCAACTCCGGCGGCGTGCGTCTGGCCGGCCTGATCTGCAACAGCCGCAACACCGCCCGTGAAGACGAGCTGATCATGGAACTGGCCCGCCAGATGGGCACCACCATGATCCACTTCGTCCCCCGCGACAACGTGGTGCAGCGCGCCGAGATCCGCCGCATGACCGTGATCGAGTACGAGCCGACCGCCAAGCAGGCCCAGGAGTACCGCGACCTGGCCAACAAGATCATCAACAACAAGAACTTCGTGATTCCGACCCCGATCACGATGGACCAGTTGGAAGAATTGCTGATGGGCTTCGGCATCATGGAAGAAGAAGACGAATCCATCATCGGCAAGACGGCCGCGGAAGAAGCGGTGGCGGTCGCTGCGTAACACCCGGGCGTCATTCCGGCCTACGCCGGAATGACGAACACAAACCTGACCA
>CAISDD010000232.1 GCA_903883985.1 uncultured Pseudomonadota bacterium
CCGCGAGTTCCAGATTTTTCGCATGCTGGCGGGCGGCCAGTCCGTCAACGATGTCGCTCATGCGCTTTCCCTGTCCGCGAACACGGTCAGCACCCACAAGCGCCGCCTCATGGACAAACTCGGCATCGACAACAACGCCGGACTGGTGCGCTACGCCGTCAGCCACCAACTCATCGAGTGAGCTGTACCCCGGCTCTGGGATGAGTCCTGGCCGAGGGAACCGGCTTGCCGGCGTTTGGAAGGGTTGCCATCGCGGGCAAGCCCGTTCCCACACCACCGCCCTGTACCAACCCTGCTGCCGACCTCCACGGCGCCTGGTCACAGGTATCTCCTGTAGATAATCAACGACGGCAAATTCAAGCGTTCACGACTGCCTCCTGCCTCGTATCTCGAATAAATTGCACTCGCTGGCTCTCGCTACCACAGCGATTTCGAGAATTTGCGCATAGCCCAAGGAGACCGTATGAGTGGCATTTCAGCCCAAATTACATTGCCCAGGCCGATACTGGCACCAAGCGGAGAGGCGCTGGCGCGATTGATCGGAGATTTTCTCGCATGGCTTGAACTCAACAAGGGTTTGCGCCTGTGTGAGGCATACAAACCCCAGTACGACTGGTACGTGCCCATCCCGACCAACGCCGGGACACTGGCGCTCGAGTTTCTCGAAGGATCGGCCGTGCTCGACCAGGAGAAACACGCATGAAGACGCTGAATAGCCACTCGAACATCAAGATCGGCATCACCCGCGCCGACGGAGATCGGTACCTGGTGATGACGCTCGACAGCGAATCGCAATGCGACCGCCACCAACTCTCGTTGGCCCAGGCGCGCGCCCTCTCACTGGAACTCATCCGCCAGGCCTATCAGGCGGAGCTCCGGAGTCGCCTGAAAAAACCCGAGCAAGCAGCTCCCTTGCCCCCGCGATAATTTTGAGCCTAAGCGATGAGCAAGCAATGCCCGCCCTGTTCAGACCGAATTAAAGGAAAGTCATGAGCCCGAAGCCCGCCGATGACCTTCGCCGTAGCGCCGAGATTCGCCTTGTCCAGATGCCGCCGACTGCACCGGAAATCGCAGCCGACGAGCTGCTGCATGAATTTCATCTCTATCAGATCGAACTCGAGATGATGAACGACGAGTTGCGCCGCGCCCTGATCACCATTGAGGAAGCGCGCGATCGTTATCTCGACCTGTATGAGTTCGCTCCGGTCGGCTATTTCACCCTCAACAGCGCGGGCATGATCGCCGAAGTGAATCTCACCGGGGCGAGCCTGCTGGGAGAGGAACGCGGGCTGCTGCTGAAACGCCGTTTTGCGCAATTCATCGCGCCGGAAGACCGGGACGAGTGGCACCAGGAAATCCTGCGGGTAGCACTGCATGGCGACCGAAAGAGCTTTGAACTGGCGTTGCAACGCGCCGATGGCTCTCGTTTCCAAGCTCGTCTCGACTGTCTCCCTCGTACCGATAGCGGCAATAGGCCAGTGTTACGCGTCGCCCTGACGGACATCAGCGAACGCCTGCTCGCGGAGGAGGAACTGCGTATCGCCGATATCGCCTTCGAATCTCGGGAAGGGATGGTGGTGACCGATGCCCAGGGCATCATTGTTCGAGCCAACCAGGCCTTCTGCCGTCTCACCGGCTATAGAGCCAACGAGGTGGTGGGCAACACGCTGGCTTTGCTCAAGTCCGAGCGCCACGACGAAGCGTTTCATCAAAACCTGTGGTCCTCCCTGGTGCGGGATGGCCACTGGCAGGGCGACATCTGGAACCGACATAAAAACGGCAAGGCCTACGCGGAGTGGATGAACCTCGACGCCGTCAAGACGCCCGATGGGCGCACGACACACTACGTCGGCACCCTCTCTGACATCACCCGGAATGACGAAGCGAAGGCGGAGATACACCGCCTGGCTTACTACGACCCGCTCACGCAACTGCCCAATCGCCGCCTCCTGATGGATCGTCTCGGCCAAGCGCTCGCCGCCGGCAGCCGAAGCGGGCGCCACGGCGCGCTACTTTTCCTCGACCTGGATGGCTTCAAGAACATCAACGACAACCATGGTCATGGCGTCGGCGATCTGCTGCTGATCGAGGTGACCCGGCGCCTGCACGAGGTCGTTCGCGAGGGAGATAGCCTGTCGCGCCTCGGCGGCGACGAGTTCGTGGTGGTATTGGAGAACCTCGGAGCGGAATCCGCCGAAGCAGCGATACAGGCCGAGTCTGTCGGGGAGAAAGTGCGCGAATCTCTGGCCCGACCGTACCAGCATGCGGGCCGGGAGATCCACTGCACCGCCAGCATCGGCATCGCCCTGTTCCACGGCCATGACGAAGCGGTCGAGACCTTGTTCAAGCAGGCGGATTTGGCCCTATACCAGGCCAAGGGCGCAACGAAGAACTGCCTGCGATTTTTCGACCCGGCCATGCAGGCAACGATGGAAGAACGCGGCGTGCTGGAAAAAGACCTCGGCATGGCGGTCAAACGCGGGCAGTTGCAACTGCATTATCAGGCGCAGATCGACCGCTCGCGTCGCATCATCGGCGCGGAGGCGCTGCTGCGCTGGCTGCACCCCAAGCGCGGCTTGGTTGCACCGGACGTATTCATTCCACTGGCTGAGGAAAGCGGCCTGATCCACAGCATCGGTCACTGGGTATTGAAGACGGCCTGCGCCCAGATCAAGGCCTGGGCCACCCATCCCGCCACCCGCGATCTGCGCCTGACGATCAACGTCAGCACCCGCCAATTTCGCCAGCCTGGTTTCGTCGACGAGGTGAGGCGGGTGCTGGTCAACAGCGGTGCGAACCCCTCCCGGCTGAAACTCGAGGTCGCTGAGAACCTGTTCGCGAACAACGCGACCGACATCACCAACAAGATGCAGGAACTCAAGACCCTGGGCATCGGCTTCTCAATGGATGATTTTGGCGCCGGTCACTCCCTACTTTCCTACCTTAAGCGACTACCCCTGGAACAACTCAAGATCGACCGTTCCTTCGTCAGCAACCTGGCCACTGATGACAACAACGCCGCCATCGTCCAGACGCTCATTGCGATGGGGCAAGCCATGGGACTGAAGGTAATCGCCGAGGGCGTGGAAACCGAGGCGCAACTCGAATATCTCGACCAGCATGACTGCACCCACTTTCAAGGCGACGTATTCAGCCAAGCGCTGCCCCTGCCCGAGTTCGAAAAACTCCTGGACGCCCCCCCCCGGAAGACACGAACCCCGCGCCCGCCCCGCTCACCCACAGCGTGAGCGATCAAGCGTTCCAGCAAACCGCTGCGTCCGCGCAGATGAAGCGCGCGGCGATCCCTTCTTCCCATTTTCGCACGACCCGGATCGGCAGCCAGCACTCCGCCTGAATCCGCTCCACACACCCCAACAGGATGTCCAGGTACCTGCCGGGGTCAAGTTCGCCGCTGGAATAGTCCTGCTGGATGCGCAGCAACAGGCCGTGATCGCTCATGTCTACCGACGTGCCACTAGCGACCAACATCCCGTAGGCGTACACCTGCATGCCCTGCGCCAGGGGAACGCGCTGACTCATGCGCCGCTCATTGCCCATACCACCCTCCCGAAACAGACAGACCGCCCGCCGGCGAAAAACAAGCAACCGAGCACTCGCACAAGCGACCAACAAACGCAGCCCAACCCGGTCACACACATAGGTTATAGCAATTATTCGCCCCTCTTTCTGCCTATTCTCTTGAAAAACAAAACTGTAAGGCTCTGCTTTTCCACGAACACCTGGCGCGCGCTTTGCGAGATTGGGAAGCTCTCAAGTCGTTCGCCGTCCCTGAGTACGACTCGGCCCCACGCGCAGCCCCCGCCGCTTCAGCGGCGACGGACACCGCACCTCGCAGGCATCCGGCCGAATCGAACGAGGCCAACTCGGACTCCTTTTCCGTGCCGGAGCACCTACCCCCAGCACAGCCCCGGGATCACGCCTGACGGTAAACCAGGACGGGAATGGTGCAATGCGTCAACACCTTCTGGGTTTCCGACCCGAGAAGCAAGGCGCTCGCGCCGCGGCGGCCGTGCGAAGCCATGAAGATGAGGTCGCAGGACCGGCTCCGGGCCGCGGCGATGATCCCTTCATGGACCGTCTCGAAATCATCGCTGAACGTTACACACGCAACGCCAGCGGCGGCTGCGCGGGCAGCGGCCCGCGCCAGGATCGCCTCGGCTCTTAGCTCCGTGACGTGGCGATAGGATTCGTAGTAGGCCGCATCGTCGAACAGCGGCTCACCGGCCATCGAGCCGGGAAAATAGGCCGGTTTTGCGTGATAAAAGGTCAGCCGGGCAGAGGCTTCCCCGGCGAAAACACAAGCCCGAGCGACCGCAGAATCGGACAACTCGCTGCCATCTACGGGTACCAGGATGTTCTTGAACATAATCCACCTCTAGCAAGGTTTGCGAGCACAAGCCGACAAAGCCGCCTACCGGCACCCCACCCCACCGGTAAGGAGTAACGCAAGGCGATCCGACTAGCCACTTTCACTATAAGCGATGAAACGTCGAGCATCGCAACCGCGAAATTCAAGGCAATGCGTCCAGAGCTGCCTGCAGGATATCGTCCAGTTGCTGTTTGTGCAGGCTGGCATAGCCGGTGGCCGGTGAGGAGGACTCCGGACGACCGGCGTAGCGCAGGGTGATGCCGGTGGCCATACGGATCGGGTAGGCGACGTAGCGCCAGGCTCCCTGGTTGAGCGGCTCGTCTTGCGCCCAGACGATGTCGCTCACCTGGGGATATCGCGCCAGGAGCGCAGCCAACTCCAGGTCTGGCCAAGGATAGAGCTGCTCCACGCGTATGAGCGCGATCTCGCCGATCTGCCGTGCCCGACGCTGACGCAGCAAGTCGTAATAAAGGCGGCCGGAGCAGAACACCAAACGCGTCACGCCAGCCGGATCCAGGGCATCGATTTCATCGATCAGGGGCAAGAAGGCCCCGTGTGCCAGTTCATCCAGGCGGGAACTGGCATCCGGGTTGCGCAGCAGGCTTTTGGGCGTGAACACGATCAGCGGCTTGCGATAGGGACGCACCACCTGGCGGCGCAGCAGGTGGAACATCTGTGCCGGCGTGGAAGGTTGCGTGATCTGGAAATTGTCGTGCGCGGCCAGTTGCAGGAAACGCTCGATACGCCCGGAAGAGTGTTCCGGACCCTGACCCTCGTAGCCATGTGGCAGGAACAAGGTGAGACCGGAGAGCAGGCCCCACTTGCTTTCCGCGGCGGCGATGAATTGATCCACCACGACCTGGGCGCCATTGACGAAGTCGCCGAACTGCGCCTCCCAGATCACCAACTGGTCGGGTGCTGCGCTGGCATAGCCATATTCGAAGCCAAGCACGGCTTCTTCCGAAAGCACAGAGTCGATCACCAGAAAGTTGGCCTGGCCGGGAATCAGGTTCTGCAAGGGAATATAGGCGCCGTCGTCCCAGCGATCGCGTTTCTGGTCATGCAGCACGGCATGGCGATGGAAAAAAGTGCCTCTCCCGGAGTCCTGTCCGGTCAACCGCACCGGAGCGCCTTCCGTGAGCAGGCTGGCGTAGGCCAGGTTTTCCGCCATGCCCCAGTCCAGAGGTAAGCGGCCCACGCCCATCAGGCGCCGGTCGTCGATGATCTTTTGCACCCGCGAATGCAGTACGAAATCGGCCGGAATCTCGGTCAACCGATGCGCCAGCGCCTGCAAGCGCTGCAAGGGGATGGCGCTGGGAGTGGCATCACGCCAGTGGGTGTTCCGGTAGAGGCTCCAGTCCGGCGCATAGGGGCTTCTCGCATCGGCCTGATGGCCTACGGGAGCGTCCAGGCTGGCGCGAAAGGCCAATACCATGGCCTCCGCCTCGCCGGCGTCGACCACTTCCAGTTCCGCCAGGCGCTGCGCGTACAACGCCCGCGTACTTTGCAGCGCCTGGATACGACGATACATGAGCGGCTGCGTGACCATGGGCTCGTCCTGCTCGTTGTGGCCCAGGCGGCGGTAGCAGATCAGGTCGATGGCGATATCGCGCTGGAATACCATGCGGTATTCCATGGCGATGCTCACCGCGCGCAACACCGCCTCCGGATCGTCGCCGTTGACATGCAGCACGGGTGCTTCGACGATCTTCATGACGTCGGTGCAATACAGGCTGGAGCGGGAGTCGCGCGGATCGGAAGTGGTGAAGCCGATCTGGTTGTTGATGACGATGTGCAGCGTGCCCCCCGTGCGAAAGCCCCGTGTGGCCGCCATGTTCAGGGTTTCCATCACCACGCCCTGGCCGGCGATGGCGGCGTCTCCGTGGATCAGCACAGGAACCACCCATTTTCCTTCGAGGTCGCAGCGTCGCTGCTGCTGCGCGCGCACCCAGCCCTCCACCACCGGATTGACGATTTCCAGGTGAGAGGGATTGAACGCCAGCACCACGCGTATCGGCCCACCAGCCGTTTCCAGTTGTGCACCGAAACCCTGGTGATACTTCACATCGCCTACCCTCTGGAGATTGCCCACGGCATGGTGGGCATGCTCGAACAACTCGATCACCGAGCGGTTCAGGACGTTGTGCAACACATTGAGGCGACCGCGGTGCGCCATGCCCAGGCCAATTTCCTGGACCCCGGCACGAGCGGCCATCTCCACCAGATAATTGAGCAGGGGGATCAGAGATTCGCTGCCTTCCAGCGAGAAGCGCTTCTGGCCAACGTAGCGGGTATGCAGGGTCTTTTCCAGGGTCTCAGCCGCGGTCAGTTGCGCCAGCAGCCAGCGTTGCAGCGCCGAGCTAATCTCCAGTCCGGCATCCCCTTCCACCCGCTGCTGCAGCCATCTCTTCTGCGTGGTGCTGGTGAGGTGCATGTATTCCAGTGACAGTGTGCCGCAATAGGCGCGCTGCAAACGCTCCAGGATGTGGCGCAAGGTGTCGCGGGGGGGGCCGACCAGTGAGCCGACATCGAACTCCCGGTCCAGCTCGGCGCTGCCTAGCCCATGACTGGCCGGGTCCAACTCCGGAATATGGCTCGGTGCCAGGTGCCGCAAGGGGTCCAGATCGGCGACGCGAAAGCCACGAAAACGGTAGGCATTGATGAGCTGCAACACCCCGACCTGGCTCGCCTCGCATTGCAACGGAGGCAGATCTGGCACGGCGGGCGCCTCCGGGGGATGCGGGACGGCTCGCGGCCGCATCCATTCCGGACGTTCGGATTCGAGCGCGGCCAGGTAATCCGCACTACCAGAGAAGAGAGCCGTAACGGGGAGATCATCACGCAACATGTGCATTCATCGCAAGTAGACGCCGCCTCGCACGCTAGCGGCTGCGCTGTTGCGATGCAAGATGATTCTTTGGCGCGCCGATTTCGGTGACGATCACCTTCCAGGCAGCAGTAAGTAGGGCTGCGAAACAGATTTGGTTTGTCACCGGGCTCCCTCACCCTGCCCTCTCCCGAAGGGAGAGGGTTCCACCCCCTTCCCCCTCCGGGGGAAGGGCCGGGGATGAGGGCCTGCGCCGGCAGCTTAATGAAGGAAAGTTACGCGACATTACTTACCCGGTTTACCTTCTTCATCCGCTTCGCTAACCTGAAAGCTCCAACAGGTATGCGACGCCACGATGCAACCCGATCTGCTCTCCGCCTTCAACGAATACTTCGAACAGGTTCATGCCAACACGGATGCGCTACGATCCCAGGTGTTTCAATTGCGCTACCAGATCTATGTTCTGGAAACCGGTTTCGAGAGCGCCCAGGGCTGCGAAACCAGGACGGATGAAATGGGCCGAACGACCCATTGGGAGGTGGATGAATTTGATGACCGCTCAGACCACTATCTTCTGCGCCATCGTCGTACCGGCATCTATGCCGCCACGACCCGACTGGTCCTGCCCAAGCGCGGCCAGGTCGATGCGTCCTACCCCATCGAATTGCACTGCAAGCTGGACGAACGCGTGGAAGATGTGGCGTTGCGCGCTCATCTGGGCGAAATCTCGCGCTTCGCCGTATCCAAGGTTTTCAAGCGGCGCCTGGGCGAAGCCGGCAGCGTCGCCGGCGTGGCACCAGAAATCGAGGCCTATTTCGCGGAACACGAGCGTCGTGTGCTGCCACATATCTCGCTCGGCCTGTTCGCCGCCATCATTCGCATGGCACACTGCCACACCGTCAGCCATTGCTATGCGGTCATGGAACCGGCGCTGGTGCGACTGCTTGACCGCTTCGGCGTAGTCTTTCGCCGCATCGGGCCGAATGTCGATTACCACGGATTGCGCGTACCCTGCATCACCACGGCGGGCGAATCACTACCCAGAATCAAGCTGACCGCGCCCCAGGTCTGGGATCTCATCACCAACCGCGGCGAACTGTTGAAGAATGCCGCCTGACCCTTTTCGCAACACACATTCAGAAAGCCAACCATTATGACCACAGAAATTCGTACCCTGGCCCTGGTCGGCCACGGCGGTGCCGGCAAGACCAGCCTGATTGAAGCCCTGCTCGCCGCAAGCCACGCCATCCCCGGCGCCGGCTCGGTGGAACACGGCAACACCATCTGTGACTACGACGCCCTGGAAAAAGCCCACCAACACTCGATCAAGGTCGCCGTTGCCCATCTTGAGCATCAGGACGTGCGCGTCAATCTGCTCGATACCCCGGGCTACCCGGATTTCATGGGCCAGGCCATGTGCGCCCTGGATGCCGTTGAAACCGCCGTCGTGGTGATCGACCCGAAGAAAGGGCTGGAACTCACCACCCACCGCATGATGCACTGGGCGCAGACGCGCAAGCTCTGCCGCATGATCGTGATCAACAAGATCGATCTCACCGACACGGACCTTCCCGGCCTGCTCGCGGAGATCCAGTCCGCCTTCGGCCGCGAATGCCTGCCAATCAACCTGCCGGCCGGCGGCGGCGTCGCCGACTGTTTCTTCAATCCCGGCACCGAGCTTGCCACCGAAGTTGCCACCGATTCCGATTTTTCCTCGGTAGCGGACGCACACCGCGCCCTGGTCGATCAGGTCGTCGAGGTCGATGAAGACCTGATGAATCTCTACCTTGAGCAGGGCGAGATCGCCCCGGAACAATTGCACGCGCCGTTCGAAAAGGCCTTGCGCGAAAACCACCTGGTACCGGTGTGTTTCGTCTCCGCCACCACGGGTGCGGGCATACCCGAATTACTCGACGTGATCGCAAAACTCCTGCCTAATCCCGGCGAGGGCAATCCTCCCCTGTTCGTTCAAGGCGAAGGCGACGCGGCGACGCCCCTGCGCGCCGTGCCGGACCCGGCCCGGCACGTGCTCGCCCACGTATTCAAGGTGGAAATCGACCCCTACCTGGGCAAGACCGCCGTGTTCCGCGTCTACCAGGGCACGGTCACGCCGGATTCGCAGCTCTATATCGGCACATCGCGCAAATCGTTCAAGGTCGGCCACCTCTATCGCCTCCAGGGCAAGCTGACGGAGGAGGTGAAGGCCTGCGTCCCCGGCGATATCTGCGCCATCAGCAAAGTGGATGAACTCGGCTTCGACGCGGTTCTCCATGACGCGCCGGAGGACGACCACATCCACATGCAGCCCCTGGACTTCCCGCATGCCGTCTATGGTCTGGCGGTGAGGCCCAAGAAACAGAACGAGGTCGACAAGCTCTCAGAAATCCTGCATCGCTTGCGCGCCGAAGACCCGGGCCTCTTCGTCGACCACGACCCCACCACGCACGAAGCCGTGATCCGCGGCCAGGGCGAGAATCACCTGAAGTACGTGTTGGAGAAGATGCGCGAGCAGTTCCACCTCGATGTCGAAACCCATCCGCCCACCATTCCCTACCGCGAAACCATCACCACCTCGGCCGAGGGGCATTACCGGCACAAGAAGCAGACCGGCGGCGCCGGCCAGTTTGGCGAGGTCTATCTGCGCATCGAACCGATGGAGCGCGGCAGCGGCTTCGAATTTGTCGATGCGGTGAAAGGAGGCGCCATCCCCGGCACCTTCATCAGCGCCGTGGAAAAGGGAGTGCGCCTGGCCATGCAACAAGGCTCGGTCGCTGGCTTCCCGATGCAGGATGTGCGGGTCACCGTCTACGACGGCAAGAGCCACGCGGTGGACGGAAAGGAAATCGCCTTCGTCAGCGCCGGCAAGAAGGCCTTCCAGGAAGCAGCGGCCCAGGCCCGGCCGGTGGTGCTTGAGCCCATTGTCCACGTCGAACTGACCGCACCAGAGTCCGCCATCGGCGATGTCAGCGGCGACTTTTCCGGGCGCCGTGGCCAGATCACGGGCCATGAGAGCGGGCGGGGCGGCATGCTCATCATCAGCGGCCAGGCACCGCTAGCCGAACTGGAGAATCTGCAATCGCGACTCAAGTCGCTGACTGGCGGCCAGGGCTCCTACACCCTGGCATTCAGCCACCATGAGCAGGTGCCGCCCAACGTGCAGCAGCAACTGGCTGCCAGCTTCAAGCCGGAGCAGGACGAGCAATAGTGCCTACCTGGTTCGTCTATATCCTGAACTGCGCCGATGGCACGCTCTACACCGGCGTGACTACCGACCCGGAGCGCCGCCTGCGCGAGCACAACGCTGGCGGCAGGCTGGCGGCTCGCTACACCCGGGCGCGGCGACCGGTGGCGCTGGCGCACGTCGAGCCCGTCTGCGGCAAGACGGAGGCCTACCGGCGCGAGGCGGCGATCAAGAAGCTCGCCCGTGAGGACAAACTGGCGCTAATGCGTTGAACCTTGACGCCGACTACATGCGTGCCGCCCTGGAACAGGCGCGACGGGCAGCGGACGCCGGCGAGGTTCCGGTGGGGGCGGTGCTGGTGCTGGACGGAGAAATCATAGGACACGGCTACAACCAGCCGATTTCCGCCAGCGACCCCACGGCGCATGCCGAGATCATGGCACTGCGACTCGCCGGCCAAAGCCAGAACAACTACCGCCTGCCCGGCAGCACCCTTTATGTCACCCTGGAGCCTTGCGTGATGTGTTCCGGCGCCATCCTGCATGCACGGGTTAGCCGCCTGGTCTACGGCGCGCGCGACCCCAAGACCGGCGCCCAGGGCAGCGTAATCGATCTGTTCGGTGAGCTCACGGGAAAGGTTGCGCGGCTGAACCATCACTGCGTGGTCACCGGGGGGGTGCTCGCGGAGGAGTGCGGCGCCCTGCTCTCGGCATTTTTTGCCAGCCGCCGCGCGCGAATCCGGAGCGAGACGTGAAATTGCGCATCGACCTGGCATCCCAGGAACTGGAACTACAAGACGACGCGGGCGGGGTACTGCGCCGCTATCCTGTTTCCACCGCAGTCAACGGCCCTGGCGAAGAGTCTGGCAGTTTTTGTACGCCGCGCGGATCGCACATCGTGCGCGCCAAGATCGGAGCCAGCCAGCCGCCGGGAACGGTATTCAAGGGGCGCCGCCCAAGCGGCGAGCTCTGCACGCCGGAGCTCGTACAAGCGTACCCGGATCGTGACTGGATACTCTGCCGCATCCTCTGGCTCTCCGGCCGGGAGCCGGGTTTCAACCGCTTGCGGAACCGCGACAGCATGCGCCGCTATATCTACATCCACGGCACGCCGGACGAAACCTTCGAGCAGGCGCCGCGCTCGCACGGCTGCATCCGCATGCGCTGCGCCGATCTGGAGGAATTGTTCGATCGGATTCCCGTCTACACACCGGTGGAGATCATCGAAGGAGGCGACGTCCCTGCCTGCCTGCCCGCCGCATGATTTTTCCACTCGCGGTTCTGGCTGCGCTCTGCGCCCTGAATCTGGCGCATGCCGAGACGCAGGTTCGGGACGACAGCGGCACCAACCTCCGCCTGGCAGGCCCCGCCCGGCGCATCGTCAGCCTGGCGCCGCACATCACGGAAAACCTGTTTGCCGCCGGTGCCGGCAATCGGATCGTAGGGGTGGTCGATTACAGCGATTATCCCGAGGCGGCGCTGCGCATCGCCCACGTCGGCGGCGCTTCCAGTCCGGACATCGAGGCCATCGTCGCCCTGCACCCGGATCTGGTCATCGCCTGGCAAAGCGGCAGTTCCAGCGCCCTGGTACGCAAGCTGCAAGCACTCGGGATACGCGTCTTTCAAAGCCAGCCGGATCGTATGGAAGACATTCCGACTGGCATCGAGAAGCTGGGGCGCCTGGCTGGCACAGAAATCGTGGCGGCGAAGACGGCGGCGCGCCTACGCCTGCGCCTCGCCGCCTTGCGCCGCCAGTTCGCGGGCAAAACACGCGTCCCGGTGTTTTACGAAGTCTGGCACCGACCACTCATGACGGTGGGCGGGGGTCAGATCATCAGCGATGTCATCCGGGTGTGCGGCGGCGAGAACATCTTCGCCAGCCAGATAGGCATGGCCCCGGTCGTGAGCGTGGAAGCGGTGCTTGCGGCCGATCCCTGGGCAATCGTAGCCGGCGACGTGGGCGACGGCAAGCGCCTGGACGAATGGCGTAAATGGCCGCACCTCAAGGCGGTGGCGCGCGGCAACTTGTTCTTCGTACCCACCGACCTGATGCAGCGCCCCACCCCGCGCCTGTTCGACGGCGCCGAGCTGCTCTGCCAGCAGATCGAGACGGCCCGAAGCAGACGCCCACACCGCTAACCGCCGACCCCCTCCGGGACTAACCATCGCCGTTCTCCGTCCTGGATCACCCGCAAGGGATGGCCATAAAGACGAGAGAGGTCGCGGACATCAGGCACAGCATCCCCGAGTTCGTATTCGCCCTCGCCGAAGAGCAGCAAGGCCCGATCACAATAGCGCGCTGCCAGGTTGACGTCATGCAACACCATCACCAGGGCCGCACCCTCCTCGCGGACACGGCGGCGCATCAGTTCCAGAACGGCGACCTGATGGTTGAGATCGAGATGCGCCAGGGGTTCATCGAGCAGATAGACGCGTGGCTGCTGCACCAGGAGGGTGGCCAGGGCCACGCGCTGGCGCTCACCGCCCGATAGCGTATGGATCGCACGCGCGGCGAAATCGGCCAGCCCTACGGCCTCCAGCGCCGCTCGCGCGAGGGCAGCGTCTGCTGCACTTTCCCAATCCCAGCGTGCAAGATGCGGATGGCGTCCGATCAGGACGGTTTCCAGCACGGTGGCGGCAAAGACATCTTCCTGCCGTTGCGGCAGCAGGCCGCGCAAGCGCGCAGCACCCCGGTGACCAAGGTCGGAGTAGGTCTTCCCGACTAGCCTGACTTCCCCTGCATCCGCCGCGTGCGGGCCGGCCAGGGCATGCAACAAGGTGGTTTTCCCCACGCCATTGCGGCCCAGAATGACCAGGCATTCGCCAGGATGAAGGGCCAGATTCAACTCGCGCACGACCAGCTTGCCGCCGATGGACACGGACAGCGCGTGCGCGGCCAGCAAAGGCGTGCTCATGCCATCGGCCTCATCCCTGCTCCACGTGCGGCGCGCGCTCCAGGAGAACCAGGAACACCGGCACGCCCAGCAAGGCGGTGAGCACGCCCACGGGCAGTTGCTGTGGCGCGAGGAGGCTACGCGCCAGGGTGTCGGCCAGAGTTAGCAGCGCAGCACCCGCCAGGGTGGCCGCCGGCAGCAGCACGCGCTGATCGTTTCCCAAAGCCAGGCGGACCAAATGCGGCACGACCAGACCGACGAAGCCCACGCTCCCAACGCTGGTCACGGCGGTGGCGGTGAGCCCAGAGGCGAGGAAATACAGGAGCAGGCGCAATCGGGCCACGTCCGCGCCCAGGGTTGCGGCGAGCAAGGTGCCGCGCCCGAGCAGGTTGAGCTCGCGCGCGAAGAACAGGGCTACGGCCAGGCCGGCGCCCAGGATCAGGAGTGGGAAAAGGGGTGCGCCGGCCTGGGAGGCATCGCCCATCAACCAGAAGAGCATGCCACGCAACTGCTGCTCCGGCGCCAGGGAGAGCATCAGCGCCACCACAGCGCCGCAACCGGAGGCGACGATGACGCCGGTGAGCAACAATCGGGTCTGGGTCCAACTGCCCTCCCCTCTGGATAAACCGAACACCAGCCCCATCGCGGCCAAGGCACCTGCGAATGCCGCACCCTCCAGCCCCAGGTTGGCGCCCACGCCCAGCAACATGGCCGCCAGCGCACCCACCGCGGCACCCCCGGAGATGCCCAGGACATAGGGGTCGGCCAGGGGATTGCGCAACAGCACCTGCATCAGGGACCCTGCCAGGGCGAGCAAGCCACCGCAGGCAAAAGTCGCCAGCGCCCGGGGCAGACGCAGGCCCCGCACCACCGCGACGGCAGTGGCGTCGCCCTGGCCATGCAAGGCCGCCCACACCTCGCTCGGTGTGAACCGAAGGCTGCCCACCCCCAGCGACAACATCAAGCAGGCAAGCGCCAGGGTGGCAAGCAGGGCAAGGACCAGAAGGGCGCGAGTGCGGGTCAAACTGTTCCCCCCTTTTTAAAAGGGGGGCTAGGGGGGATTTGCTCCCTCCCCTTTTTAAAAGGGGGGCTAGGGGGGATTTGCTCCCTCCCCTTTGACAGGCGTCTCCTGCGCGGCTGCACAGGCC
>CAISDD010000233.1 GCA_903883985.1 uncultured Pseudomonadota bacterium
CTGCGCTCGCCCACCGACCTGGCAGTGCCGGCGTTCGTGTCGGCCCCGCGCGTGGCGCTTGAAGGCGAAGGGCTCGTCGCCTGGCAGGACGTGATCGACGCGAATCACACACCCGACCCGATGCGGGCCGGCCCCGACGACTTGGCCGTCATGCCGTACACCTCTGGCACCACCGGCCAGCCGAAAGGCTGCATGCACACCCACCGCGCCGTAATGTGCACGGCGGTCACCAGCGCCCAGTGGTTGGGCCGTACGCAGGACGCAGTGGCTTTGTCGGTGATGCCACTCTTCCACGTCACCGGCATGGTGGGCGGGATGAACTCCTTGTTACTTATCGGCGCGACCAATGTCTTGCTGCCGCGTTGGGACCGCGACGCCGCCGCCGCCTGCATTGAGCGCTACGCTATAACAACCTGGCAAACGACCACGACCATGGTCATCGACTTCCTCGCCAATCCTCTCCTGGGAGAGTACGACCTCTCCAACCTGGTTAGCATCAGAGGCGGCGGCGCGGCGATGCCCCCAGCAGTGTCGGAGAAGCTGAGGGCGCGCACCGGACTCGACTTCATCGAGGGCTACGGCATGACGGAAACCATGGCTGGCGGGAACGTCAACCCGTCGCACCGACCCAAGCCACAATGCCTTGGCATCCCGACCTTCGACGTGGACGCACGGATCATCGACCCGATCACGCTGCAGGAACTGGCCCAGGGGGAGTCAGGCGAGATCGTGCTGCACGGCCCGCAGCTGATGCGGGGCTATTGGCGCCAGCCGGAAGCCACGCGCGAGGCGTTCATCGAGCTCGACGGGAAGCGGTTCCTGCGCACTGGCGACCTCGGACGCGTCGACGAAGAAGGATACTTCTTCATGACCGACCGCCTCAAGCGCATGATCAACGCGTCTGGTTACAAGGTCTGGCCAGCCGAGGTCGAGGCCTTGATGTACCGGCACCCAGCCATTGAGGAGGTGTGCGTCATCGGCGCACGCGACGAGCGGCGCGGCGAGACGGTGAAGGCACTGGTCGTGCTTTGCCCAGAGCGCCGTGGTAGTACCACCGCGCAAGAGATCATCGAGTGGTCGCACGCGCACATGGCTGCCTACAAAATCCCGCGCCTGGTCGAGTTTGTCGACACGCTGCCCAAGTCAGGCAGCGGCAAGGTGATGTGGCGCGAGTTGCAGGACCGGCAAGCTGCAATCGATCGCGCCGCAGCTCAGGCACTCGCGTGATATTCACAAGGCGGCTGGCCGGACAAACCATCACAAGTGTGATGGCGGCCATTTGATACATCGGCCAAGATTGTTGACAAGCTGCACTAGCAGTGTTGAAGCCCAAGCCCCTTCGGTAAGCACAAGGAGATTTTGATGAACCATGGTTACGCTTCAGGGCTGGCGCACGCGCTTCGCCGCCTTATTCGCCTCGGCCTCGCCGGGTTCCTCGCGTGGGCCGCCTTGGTTGCCTCCGCCCAGACATTTCCGAGCAAGCCCATTACCCTGATCGTGCCCTTTGGCGCTGGAGGGCCTACCGATGTGCAACTTCGCGCGCTCGTAGCCGCGGCCTCCAAGGAACTGGGGCAGCCTATAGTGATCAACAACGTACCGGGAGCGGGCGGCACTCTGGGTCCCGCGAACATGGCCCGCTCGGCCGCGCCGAACGGCTACACCGTGTCCGTGATCGTGGGGAGTATGTTCCGGTTGCCGCATCTGCAGAAGGTGGACTATCACCCGGTGAACGACTTCACCTACATCATCGGTCTCACGGGCTACACCTACGGCGTCGCCGTTTCGATCGATGCGCCTTGGAAGACCCTGGCTGAGCTGGTGGCCGATGCGAAGAAGCGTCCAGAGGCCATTTCCGCCGGTTTCGCGGGTCGCGCCACCGTCGGCCACATCATGATCGAGCGACTCGCCCGCACCGCCGGCGTCCAATTCAATTTGGTGCCGTACAAGGGAGCCGCGGACATGATGCCGGCGGTGCTCGGGCGCCACCTGGACGTCTGGGCCGACGGGGGATTTGGCCCTGCGGTGGACTCTGGAAAGATGCGACTGCTCGCGACCGCTGGCGAGACTCGCGCCGCCCGCTGGCCGAACGCACCGACCCTGAAGGAACTGGGCTACGACGTGGTCGTCAACTCGCCGTTCGGTATTGCAGGCCCCAAAGGCATGGACAAGCAGGTAGTGAAAGTGCTGCACGACGCCTTCAAGAAGGCTATGGCCGATCCTACCTTCCTCAACGCTCTCGACATCAGCAGCCAGCCGGTCGTGTACATGAGCAGCGCCGAGTACACCAAGTTCGCGGCGGAGACCTTTGAGCGCGAGCGGCGCTTCATCCAGGAGCTGAACATCAAGCTGGAATAACCATGCGAGAGTCTGGCGCCGCTCACTTCGCGCACTGGCCGCCGGGGCTGCCACGCCACCTCACGCTGCCGCAGACCCACCTGTTCTACAACGTGGAGGTGTCGGCGACGCGCTTCCCGGACAAGCCGTTCGTCATCTTCTACGACACGCCGCTCAGCTTTGCC
>CAISDD010000234.1 GCA_903883985.1 uncultured Pseudomonadota bacterium
GGCGCATCCTTGCTCATCGCGACCGACTGGAACACGACCTGCTTGGCCTTGTAGCCGCCGCCGGTGGAGGAATGGGCGGAATCGGCATTGGCCAGGTTGGAGGCGACCGCGTTCAGGCGCATGGATTGCGCAGTGAGGGCAGAGGCGGCGATCTGGAAGACGTTGGTCAGGGACATGGCGATGACTAGTTGGCGATGGCCATGCCGAGCGTCTTGAAGGTGGACGTGGCGCGGTCGAGCAGGAACTGGTAATGGATGGAGTTCTCCGTGAAGTTGGCGCGTTCAACGTCCATGTCCACGGTGTTGCCGTCCAGGCTGGGCTGCACGCTGGAGCGATACTTGATTTCTCCATTGGACGCGCTGCCCGCACCACTGGCGGCGATATGCATGCCCGAAGTACGCGTGAGCTTGAGCGCCCCACCGGAGGCCCCCATCGCACTGCTCAGGGCGCTGGAAAAATCCAGGTCGCGCGCCTTGTAGTTGGGCGTGTCCGAGTTGGCGATATTGGCGGCCAGCACCTCCTGCCGCCGCGCCCGAATATTCAGCGCGGTCTGGACGAAGGCGAGGTCATTGTCGATCTTGCTCAGCATGATGTGGACTCCTGTGGAGCCTACTTAGCAAGTTGCGTGCCAGTGGTCAGTGGTCAGTGGTCAGTGGGCCACTTTCCACTAGCCACTAGCCACTGACCACTAACTAGCCACTAACAAGACCCGGCAAGAATTGCCGCCCTGCGGCAATTTTAGCCGCATTCCACCCGATTTCTGCCGGCTGCCTTGGCTCGGTACATGGCGGCATCGACACGGGCAACCAGGGTTGCCTGGGTTTCCTCCGGCGCGCGTTCGGCGACTCCCGCGCTGAAGGTGATCAAGACCTTGTCGTTGGCATGCAGGAAGAACTGGCGCGTGAGTTCGCGTTGCAGGCGCTTCAGCGTCTTCTGCGCCTCGTCCAGGCAAGTGTTGGGCAGGACGATGAGGAATTCCTCGCCGCCATAGCGCGCCAGGGAATCGGTGGGTCGCAGGAAACCGCGCACCACGCGGGTGAGGTGTTTGAGCGCCTCGTCGCCGGCCTGGTGGCCTAGCGTATCGTTGAGTTTCTTGAAATGGTCGATATCCAGCAGCGAAACCGACATCGGCGCTTTCAGGCGATCTGCGCGCGAGCCCTCGCGGGTGAGCGCCTCGTCCAGACCACGGCGGTTGAGAGCGCCGGTCAACTGATCTTCACGCACCAGGTTGGTGACCTGTATCAGTTCCGTTTCCAGGGCATGAATGCGCTCCTCGGCCTGCTCGGCCTGGGCGCGAGCCTCTTTCAATTCACCGTGGCTGCGCCGCAACGCATGGCGCATACCGTCCATGTCGGTGGTCAGTCCTTCGATCACCGAGCTCAACTCGCCGATATCGCTAGCCTGGCCGATCTGCTCCGAATAGACGCCGATCCGGGCATGATAGCCATCGGCGTCGTCCGACATGGCGCCGATCCGGTCGATGAAGGTGGCGATGAGGAAACGCAGCTTTTCCTTGGCGTCGTCCAGGTTGCCCTTGATCATGCCCTGCTTGAACACCAGCTCGCGCAAGCCCAATTCCGCGCCATGCACCGCATCCGAAGTGAGATTGCCGTCTATCAGGGTATGCATGGCGGCCATCTGCCCGGAGAACCAGGCTTCATCACCCACCAGTTCACCCATGTTAAGGAACAGCAAGCCTACGAGACGGCGCAGGCCAGCGGACAATTCATGGTCGTCTTCGGCGCGGATCACCAACTCACGCCAGACGGCGGCAAGCTCCTCGAAGTGCTCGGCACTGGCCGCGCTGCTGGCGGCGAACGCGCCGGACAACTGGTGCGCGCGCTCACCCAGATCCGGCCAGGCCTTGGCGCAACTCTCCGCCAGCAAACGCAAATTCCCCACAAGAGACTGGCGCAACAGCGGCCAGGTATCGGCAACGGGCGTCACGGCTTCCAACCGACCATTCTCACAGGCGCCATGGGGCGCGATGACAGCCACGGAGGACTGCGCGGCCGGTGGCTCGCTCCTATCGTCCAGCACGGTGCTGCCGCCGCCGGATTCGGACCAGGATCGCGCCAGACTGCTCAGTTTTTCGAACAACTGTGAACTGTCATGTCCGAAATTGATCAGCACGCGCTCCAGCATCTCGCGTTTTTTCGATGGTGTGAGCCCGGTCTGAAAAGCCTCCATCTGCTTCATCAGTGGACGGATCGCATCCGCCCAGCGCAGCTCGGGCTTCACCACTTCCGGAATGACGGCACCGACTTTATCCTGTTTCTCGCCGGACACCTCGGCATAGGCGCGCTGAAAATTGTCGGGCGTCGGCTGCAAGTGGCGCGTGACCATCAGGCGTATGGCCACACGGGCGATATCAGCAGGTTGTTTTGGCCGTTCCATGTCAGCATCCGGTTAATGTTCGACAATTCTAGCTTCTAGTCACGGCGCAAACCGCTCATGTTCCTGGTCCGTATCCTCCTGTTTTTCACACCCTGGGTGGCCTTTGCTGCCGACTTACCCCAGGACATGCAACTTCTGCGCCGACTCGGCAACACCTGGCTCCAACGCCAGGCCGCCCTTGCCTGGCCGGATATCCAGGCGCAGGCGCAGACGGGGGCTGCAGACGAGCGGCTGCGCCTGCCGTCCTGTCGCGAACTGGTTTTCGTCCTGCCGCCCGGTGCCCGCCTCGGCAATGCCGGAAGCCTGCAGGCGCAATGCACGGCGCCAGCCAAGTGGAGCCTGTACCTCGACTATCACCTGCACCTCTCCGGCCCGGCGCTGGTCGCCAGTCGCGATCTGCCGGCGCGTACCCTCCTGGATGGACGAGACATGGAACTGCGCGACATCGAATTCGAGCAGACGCCCAGCGCCTACCTGAACAACCCACGTCTGGCCATCGGCATGCGCAGCGCGCAACCGGTGCGGGCCGGCCAACCGCTGCTGGCAGCCTCGCTGTCGCGCCCTCCGGTCATCAATGCAGGGCAGCACGTGCGCATCTTCGTGCGTGGCGTGGGTTTCAGCGTCAATCAGGATGGCAATGCGCTCAACACGGCAGCGACGGGCGAGACGGTCCGGGCGAAAACGCATGGCGGCCGCAGCGTCCAGGGAATCGCCCAGGAAGACGGCAGCATCCTGGTGCAACCATGATCCTCCCCCGCCCTCCCCTTACACCCCATGCCTGGCGATAATCACTAAAGCTTGGCGTCTACCTGCCGATATAGCGAACATCCCCGAGGAGGAATCCGTCGTGAAAATTGACAGCGCGCTCCACTACGTCGCCAGCGTCCAGTCCAAAACCGTGAAGTCGAAGTCGTCCCGAAACGGGAGCAGGACTGCGACTAGCGCACTGCCAGGTGACAATGTTGAGCTCACCAGCGCCTCCTCACGCATGAGCGAACTGGAAGCGCAACTGGCCGACCTGCCCACCACGGACGCTGGCAAGGTGGCGGTCATCCGCCAGGCCATCGCCGATGGCACCTTCAAGGTGGACGAGGAAGCGGTGGCCGACGCACTGGTACAGGAGACCGTGGAACAGCTACGGCACAAGCAGAATCGATGAGCCCCACGACGCAACTCGATGCCCTGGCACACGAACTCGGCGCCTTCATCGACTTGCTGGAGCAGGAGTCCGGCGCGCTGGCAGCCAATCAGGCCGATAACCTGGCCCCCCTGATCCTACAACGGGAAAGCGCGAATCTGCGCCTTTCCCGCCTCTGGCAAGCGCTGGCTCTCGACATGGGCCAGGCAGCGGGCACCAGCATGGAGGCACTGCGTGAGCGCTGCCAGGCCTTGGCTCCGGAGCACTGGCAGCGTGTCGAGGAGAAGCTGCGCCACGCGGACTGGATGAACCGCCTCAATAGCCGCCTCATCGACGAACAACTAAGGCGCACCCAACTCGCCATCCAGGTACTGCGCCACGCCGCGGGTGGGCGCACGCTCTACGGGGCCGATGGCCGCGTGAGTGAATTTCTCAACCATAATCGGAGCATAGACAGCGCATGAATGTCCTCACCCTTACCGTTACCGGCATGAGCTGTATGGGCTGTGTAAATTCCGTGAAGAGCCTGGTTGGCGCCCTCCCAGGCATTGCTCATTGCAACGTGGACTTGCCGTCTGGCCGAGTTGAAGTGAGCCATGACCCCGCCCTGGCGACACCGGATGCGATACGCGCGGCCATCACGGATGCCGGCTATCAGGTGGCCCCCTGAGCGGCACGATTGCTCCGTGCATCTATCGTCGTTATCCTTGCACTCGCTCAACAACCTGGACGTAGCCGAAATGTCCCTGTATCCCGTCATCCTGTCCGGAGGCTCAGGTACCCGCCTGTGGCCCTTGTCCCGCGCCGCGTTGCCCAAGCAACTCCTGCCACTGGCAGGAGATAACACCATGTTGCAGGAGACCGTGCTGCGTCTGGCCGGTCTGCAGGATGCTGGCGCCCCCCTGATCGTGTGCAACAACAATCATCGTTTTCTGATCGCGGAGCAGATGCGTGACATCGGCGTGGCCCCTCTGGGTATTTTTCTCGAACCCGTCGGGCGCAACACCGCGCCGGCGGCCGCCGTCGCCGCCATGCACCTGTTGAAACAGGACGCCAACGCGGTCATGCTGCTACTCCCCGCCGACCACCTGATACGCGACGTACCCGCATTCCACGCCGCCATCGCCGAAGGCATGAAGGCCGTGGCCGACGGCCGCCTGGCGACCTTCGGCATCGTTCCAGACTCCCCGGAAACCGGATATGGCTACATCCAGCAAGGTGCGGCACTCGACTACGGCAGTGCGCGCCAGGTGGCCCGCTTCGTGGAGAAGCCTAAGCTGGAGAGCGCCCAACAGTTCATGGCCTCGGGGGACTACCTCTGGAACAGCGGCATGTTCCTTTTCTCCTGCAGGCAGTTCCTGGACGAACTCGGCGAATACCGCCCCGACATCCTGTCCGCCTGCGGGCAGGCACTGGACCGGGGCGTACATGATCTGGATTTCTGCCGCCTGGACAAGGCCTTCGCCGCCTGCCCTTCCGACTCCATCGACTATGCGCTGATGGAGCGCACCCAACACGCGGCCGTGGTTCCGACCGACATCGGCTGGAACGACATCGGTGCCTGGTCCGCACTCTGGGATGTAGGGGAGAAAGACGCACAGGGCAACGTCAAACGCGGCGATGTCTTCCTCGACGGCGTCACAGGCTCTCTGGTGCGCGCGGAATCACGCATGGTGGCCGCCATCGGCGTATCCAACCTGCTCATCGTGGAAACAGCGGACGCCGTGCTGGTAGCCGACAAGTCCCACGCCCAGGATGTAAAAAAAATCGTGGACTACCTGAAAGCGTCCGGCCGCAGCGAACACGAATTCCATACTCGCGTATTCCGCCCCTGGGGCTGGTACGAAGGCATCGACATGGGCGAGCGCTTCCAGGTAAAGCGCATCATGGTCAAACCGGGTGAGAAGCTCTCCCTCCAGATGCATCACCATCGCGCGGAACACTGGATCGTTGTCTCCGGCACCGCCCGAGTGACCCGCGATGGCGTCGAGGAATTGCTGTGCGAGAACGAATCCACCTATATCCCGCTTGGCACCACCCATCGCCTGGAAAACCCGGGCCGCATTCCCTTGCATCTGATCGAAGTGCAATCAGGTTCCTATCTGGGCGAGGATGACATCGTGCGCTTCGAGGACATCTATCAGAGGGATTGATGGGAAAACGCGCTTTCAACCCGCCACGTCATCCTCGCGAACCGGTTTCTCGCGTAGTTCGCACTTCCCCACCCAAGCCGGCGATAGCCCCCCTCGGCAGGACACGCGCCGATCAAAAATGGAAAACTAAGGGCTGACTCTGACCCCCAATCCCAAGGCTTCCACTCGCTGCCCCAGGCCCTGCAACCACGCTTCAGGAAGCGCGCTGAGGCGCGCCTCTTGAGCCTGTAAAGATGGCCGTGCCAGGCCATAGAGCAGCACGCCTTGAAGCGGCACCGCCTCCCGCACCACCCGCGTGAGCAATCCCAGCCAGGCATCCACTTCCCCGGACGAGGGCTCTTTGCCATCCAGTGCGAACATGCAGGTCTGCACCCAGGTCGGACACAAGGCTGCCGCAATTTTAAGCCGCTGGTAGTGCTGCTCCGGATCGCATTCCGTGGCGTTCACCAGGCGCTGCCCCGCGCGCGTCGCACGATCAAACTTGAACCAGACTTCCCCCGCGCATTCTGCCATCGTCCGCAAACCGTTCTGTACGTAGGGCCGGCCGAGCAGACTGCCGTTGGTAATCAGCCGCAGCTTGATGACACCCAATAGGTTGAATTCCGTCAGCACACGGCCAATCAAGGCCACGACGGCGGGAAATTCCGGCGCGGAGGTCGGCTCGCCGTTGCCAGACAGTGCGATATCTGTGAGTTGCCGCATGTCCTCGGCTACCTGGTCGGCTAGAAAATCTCCGTGCTGGATGACGCCCAACATCTGCTGCAATTCCACTTCCAGCAATGCCAGGTCGATCGCCGGCGGCCCACCGCGCTTCAGGTTAGGAACCTGACAATAGATGCAGCCCCAGTTACAGGCATTGTTGGGATTCAGGTTGATGCCCAGGGATACCCCACCCGAGCGCCGTGAGACCACCGGATAGACATAGGTAAGGCCGGCGACATCGCGATCATGGTTTCGAGTAGACAGCGAAGACATGAGTGAATTCTGGCACACTCCGGGCATGCGATCCGAACTGCTTCACGACTTCGCGCCACGCCTCATTGCCTGGCATCAACACCATGGCCGAAACACGCTTCCCTGGCAAGTCACGGATGACGCCTACCGCATCTGGCTGTCGGAAATCATGTTGCAGCAGACCCGGGTGGAAACCGTGATGGTCTATTACCTGCGATTTCTCGAGCGTTTTCCGGACATAGCCACCCTGGCGGACGCACCCGAGGAAGCGGTCATGGCGCAATGGGCCGGCCTGGGCTACTACAGCCGTGCACGCCACCTGCATGCGGCAGCCCGGCAGATCGTAGCCACGCAGTCCGGTAACTTTCCGACGACATTCGACACCATCCTGCAATTACCCGGAATCGGCCGCACAACTGCGGCCGCGATCGCCGCATTCGCCTATGGACTACCCGGCGCCATCCTCGATGGCAACGTCAAACGAGTACTCACCCGTGTGTTCGCAATCGACGGCTGGCCGGGAGAGAAACTCGTAGAGCATCGCCTCTGGAACCTGGCCGAGGCGCTCCTGCCGGACGCAGGCGGAATCCGCGCATACACGCAAGGACTGATGGACCTGGGCGCCACGCTATGTACCCGTGCCCGCCCACGCTGCCCCGTCTGCCCGTTCGGCGACGCCTGTCTGGCCATGAAACAGGGCCGGCAGGGCGAACTCCCGCAAGCGCGCCCGAAGCGCATACTGCCAAAAAGAAGCACCGCCATGCTGATCCTGTTGCATGACGCTGAGATCCTGCTGGAAAAGCGGCCCGCTCCCGGCATCTGGGGAGGGTTATGGAGCTTCCCGGAGTTTCCCGCCGATGCCGACCCGGCTCATGCCGCCGCGACTCTTGGGTTCAACGCTGACGAAATCCGCAAGCAACCCGCACTCCTGCACACCTTCACCCACTTCCAACTACACATCCAGCCCTGGCTGCTGCCGGTGAAGCGCACGCTCATCGCCGCCGAACCTGAACGGATCTGGCTGCCCCTGGTGGATAGCGAGGGCGCGGCCTTGCCCTCACCGGTCAAGCAAATCATCAGAGCACTAAGTAATGTCGCGTAACTTGCCTTCATTAAGCTGCCGGCGCAGGCCCTCATCCCCGGCCCTTCCCCCGGAGGGGGAAGGGGGTGGAACCCTCTCCC
>CAISDD010000235.1 GCA_903883985.1 uncultured Pseudomonadota bacterium
CAAAGTAGTCCTCATAAGTAATGTCGAGTAACTCATTTTGCCTTCATCAAGCTGCCGGCGCAGGCCATCATCCCCGGCCCTTCCCCCGGAGGGGGAAGGGGGTGGAACCCTCTTCGGGAGAGGGCAGGGTGAGGGGCCCGGTGGCAAACCAAATCTGTTTCGCAGCATCACTTAGAAGGGCGGAAAAGACGGCGGGGCCGGCGCCTTGCCGAATGACAAACAACCGCCAAGGCGCGAAAAACCGCTACCTTAGCACTTATTATTCAACCTCGACCATGAGGCCGGTCTGCTTCCCCGAGTAGATCGGTATCGACTAGCAGGAACACAGGTAGAAGGCGTAGGCCAGCCGGCCCTTTACGCCACTTTTAGTGTGTCCAGCAGCGCTTTTTCCAGGGCCAGGCGTTTTCCCGGTTGTTCCAGTGCCCAGCCTTCCAGAACGAA
The DNA here is from genome assembly GCA_903883985.1 of uncultured Pseudomonadota bacterium. Classification (GTDB taxonomy): domain Bacteria; phylum Pseudomonadota; class Gammaproteobacteria; order Burkholderiales; family Thiobacillaceae; genus PFJX01. The sequence continues at coordinate 442 of CAISDD010000235.1, forward strand.
CACATCTTCAGCACGCTGGCCCAAGGTGTTGATGCGGGCGGTGACGACGCTGGCACGATGCTCGGTGAGTACGCGCGCGACCTGGGCTAGCAGGCCTGGCCTGTCGCCGGCGGAAAAGGTAAGGACATAGTCCTGGTCGTTGTCGCTGCGCACCAGGCTCACTTCCGGCTCCAGTGGGAAGGCCTTGAGACGGCGCGCGAGGCGTCCACCGGGTACGGTTCCGAGCGGTTTATGTGCGCCTAGCTCGGCGGCCAGTTCGTGCTCGATATAATTCAGGAAATCGCGGTAGGAGACTTGGGGTTGCTCCGGATCGACGGCGTAGAAGGTGTCTAGCGCGTGGCCATCGCGTGTGGTGTGTATGCGCGCTGCCAGGATGGTGTAGCCCAGGCGAGCAAAGAAGGCGCAGATGCGGGCGAACAAGGCTTCTTCGTCGGGCGCGAACACCAGGACTTCCACGCCTTCGCCTACCGGTGCCAGGCGGGCGCGAACGATGAGATTCTGGCGGGCGAACAAGGGCAGCAAGCGGCGTGTCTGCCAGGCGATGTCGCGTGCGTCCTGGCGCAGGAAATAAAGATCGTCGAGGCGCGTCCACAGTGTTTCCTCCGCGCCGACCGGGTAGCCATAGAGGCGCAGTTGTTGTCGCGCCAGCGTCTTCTTCTCCTCGACGCTGTCGATCTCCGGTTCGTTCCCCTCCAGGACACTGCGCGCGGCCAGGTAGAGCTCGCGGGTGAGCTTGTCTTTCCAGGCATTCCAGACTTTTGGGCTGGTGCCGCGGATGTCGCAGACCGTAAGCAGATAGAGCGCGGTGAGGTGGTTGAGGTCGCCACAACGCGCGGCGAAGACGCGGATCACCTCGGGGTCCGAGATATCCTGTTTCTGCGCGGTCTGCGACAGGCATAGATGTTCGGCCACCAGCCAGGCGACCTGGTCGGCCTCGACTGGCGAGAGACCCTGGGAGAGGCAGAAGCGGCGCGCATCCACCGCGCCACGGCTGGAATGATCGCCGCCGCGGCCCTTGGCGATATCATGAAACAGGGCGGCGAGATAGAGCAGGTCGGGGCGTTCGTAGGCACTCATCAGGCGGTGTGCGAGCGGGAACTCGTGGGCGAACTCGTCCAGGGCGAGGCGGCGCAGATTGCGCAGCACCATCAGGCTGTGTTCGTCCACCGGGTAGATGTGGAACTGGTCGTGCTGCATCTGCCCGGTGATGCGGCCGAACAACGGGATGTAGCGCCCCAGGATTCCCAACTGGTGCATCAGGTGCAGAGCCGTACTGACCCCATGCGGTTCGCACAGCAGTTCGAGGAAATGGTTATGGTTGACCGGGTCACGGCGGAAATCGGCGTCGATCAGGCGGCCAGAACGCGAGAGTGCGCGTAGCAGACGCGGGGTGCAGCCGATCAGCGTGCGTTCACGTGCCAGTACCAGAAAGGTTTTCAGGAGAGTATCGGGGTGGTGCGCGAACGAGTCTTCGTCGGCATCGAGCAGGTTTCCAACCGCCCGAAACTCGGTTCTTCCGGGCAATGGCGTCGGTGCGGGTGGCGGCTGCAAGCGGTAGCGCAGTTCCCCCAGCACCAGGCTGTTGATCAGGCTGACACGGCGGGCGGCGCGATAGTAACGCTGCATCATGCGCTCCGAGGCGCGTCGCGCCGGGTCGCCGGCGATCCCCATGGCGGCGGCGATGCCTTCCTGGAACTCGAACAGCATGCGATCTTCTCGCCGCCTGACGGTGAGGTGGAGATGGATACGCAGGTGTTCCAGCAGAGAAGAATCGGCGGCGAGCGCACGCGTTTCCGCCTCGCACAGAAGGCCGGCATGAACCAGATCGCTGCGCTGATGGCCCTGGGCGCGTGTCAGCCCGGCCGCCCGGCATACCCAGTACAGGGTCTGAATGTCGCGCAGGCCCCCCGGGCTTTCCTTGAGATTGGGCTCCAGCAACAGACCCGCGTCGGCATGGCGGCCGTGGCGAGCCTTCTGTTCCAGCAGCTTGGCCTGGTAGAAGACCAGAGGGTCCATCTGCGCCGCCAAGCCCTGCCGCATACGCTGGAACAAGTCCGGGTCGCCGGCGAGCAGGCGCGCTTCGAGCAGATTGGTCTGGATGGTGACATCGCCCGCCGATTCGCTCAAGGTTTCGGACAGGCGGCGCACGCTGTGGCCGATGGGCAGCCCGACGTCCCAGAACAGGCCGATCAGCGGCTCGATACGGCCGTGTTCGCACTCCGGCAGCGTATCGTCGAGCAGGATCAGAACATCAACATCCGATTGCGGATACATCTCGCCGCGGCCGTAACCGCCCACCGCCACCAGGGCGGCGCATTCCGGCAAGGACTGCGCCCGCCAGATATCGCACAGCACGGTATCGGTCAGGTCGGTGAGCGCGCCCAGCAAGACGCGCGCGCGCGGCTGCTCCAGATAGGCAGCGAACAGGGCGTTGCGGCCTTCCTTGAGGGTGTCGCGCCATGTGGTCGCTTGAGCCATGGGCAGGGTTGATCGCGGCAGGACGGCGGCGATTGCTTTCAATGGGCGATGAATGCGGGCGGTGGCGGACAATCGGCGGATAGCGTGAGGACCTCGTAGCCACAGTCGGTCACTACGATGGTGTGTTCCCATTGCGCGGAGAGAGAGTGATCCTTGGTGACGACGGTCCAGCCGTCGCCAAGCACGCGGATATCGCGACGGCCCGCGTTGATCATCGGCTCGATGGTGAAGGTCATGCCTATTTCTAGCAGCGGACCTTCACTGGCGTTGCCATAATGGAGTACCTGCGGTTCTTCGTGGAAGCCGCGACCGATACCGTGGCCGCAGAATTCGCGCACTACCGAATAGCCATTGCCTTCGGCGTGCTTCTGTATGGCAGCACCGACCACGCCCAGGCGTACACCTGGGCGCACGGCGGCGATGCCCTTCCACATGCACTCGTAGGTGATTTCTGTGAGCCGTCGCGCCAGGATGCTGGGCTCTCCGACGTAGAACATACGCGAACTATCGCCATGCCAGCCGTCCTTGATGACGGTGATGTCCAGATTCACCACGTCGCCGTTCTTCAGTTTCTTGTCGAGGCTGGGGACGCCGTGGCAGACCTGATGGTTGATCGAGGAACAGATCGACCTGGGGTAGGGCTTGTGGCCCGGTGGGGCGTAGTTGAGTGGGGCGGGAATGCTGTTCTGCACGTTGACCATCAAATCGTGGCAGAGGCGATCCAGTTCTTCAGTCGTTACGCCAGGTTTGACGTAGGGCCGGATGAAATCCAGCACCTCGGCGGTGAGGCGCCCCGCGATGCGCATTTTCTCTATTTCTTCCGGGGTCTTGATACTGATGGACATGGTTGCGGCAATGCAGGAGGGGAGGGCAGGATAGGAGGCGGCCAGAGGAATGTAAAGCCGGGAGTAGGCCCGCTTCCTGCGAGGGCGGTGCAGCTTACGCTGTTTAGGCAACCGCGTCGGTCAAGACATTGGGATGAGAGAGGCAGTCGCGATCAAGCCGGTCTTCATTGACCTCGGGCGTTGCGGCAGCCGGCGCATCCTTCCGCCTCGAGTTGACGCCCAATCTGGGTGGCGGAACGGTGCCAGAACCCCAGCACCCCAGCACGCACAGCACACAAACGCCAACCAAACGCCAACCAAACGCCAACCAAACGCCAACCAAACGCCAACCAAACGCACTTACACCGGACGCTACCCACGGCAGAACGCCAGCAAAGCCTGCCCGAAAAACAGACGGCACTCTACCTCCCCGCGCAGCCCCCTCCAACCCCACTGCCCAGGAAAATGCAGGTCAGGCCGAGGTCACGACACTGGATTCATGCTTGGTGTCCTGACCATGAATCAGCGTAAGCATTCCCTTGGGGGGAACCTGATAGATCAGAACGCTCTTGCTGTCGTAAACCTTCATTACCGCAGCACCCGAGGATTCCTCGAACTTGACATGGGGGTTGGACGCAGGCGAGGCACTTCCACTTTTCGCGGCAGCACCCAGCACACCCCGACTGGCCGCGGCCCCACCGACCGCCGAGGTCGCCGCACCTTGTCCGCCGCGCGCGCCGGGTGACGTCGACGTCACACGAGACACCCCAGTCCCCGCCGGCGTGGGAACGTAGCCGAAGGGCAGCGAGGTGGTCGCGCCTATGGCCATGTAAACCTCCGATCAGACGAGTGAAGCCTGGACGTAGGCCTGCAACGCCTGCGTGACAGACTTACTCTCCGACGCGATTGTGGCAGCCGGACTGTTCGTATTGGACGGCACCTGTGCGGCAGCCGAGCGCTGAGCCCCGCGCTCCGCCTGCACTCCACCGTCCACCTGAAGGGATTGCGTACTTAACGTCACGCGATCCCCCCTCTGCGCTACTGCACTCTGCCCCTGAGGTTGCACACCCCGCGGACGGTTTACCGCCTGAGCAGACTGCAACTGCGAGGCATAACCGGCAACCGCCTGCGTAGAGGTTGAGACACTGGGATTGGCCATGAAAGTACTCCTTACTCGGTAAACAAAACTGCGCGGCGGACCACATCCGCCCCGCTACACCCATAGCATAGACTTGTTTTTCAGGAAGGAAAAGTCGAGTTTGGAGCGTGCAAGGACTGCGGCCTCGAATGTACGTAAGTAGCGTAGTAACCCACTCCAGGAGGGCAGGTTGAAGAAGCACTGGCGAGTCCCTGAAGCGCTGGCATCCTTGCCGGCGTCTTTGAAAACAGCCGGCTGGAAGCCGGCGCTGCCGCGATGATTTCTTTATGAAGCAAGGGGTTGAAGTGTGCTTCTTGAGAGAGCAGCGAAACAGATTTGGTTTGCCACCGGGCTCCCTCACCCTACCCTCTCCCGAAGGGCGAGGGTTCCACCCCCTTCCCCCGCCGGGGGAAGGGCCGGGGATGAGGCCTGCGCCGCTTAATGAAGGCAAAACCAGTTGCGCGACATTACTTGGCGATTCTCAGGCTTGGAAAACTTAGAAGTTGAAACCGATCTTGGCCTCGATCAGTGTGTTGTCCGCGCCCTTGTAACCGATGGCGATCTGGCTGTTCTGGGTGCCTTGCCAACGCGCGGCCAGGCCGAGGTTCAACTTGCCGATCCGGTAATCGA
>CAISDD010000236.1 GCA_903883985.1 uncultured Pseudomonadota bacterium
ACGTCCTCGCCCAGGCGAGCGAAGTTGGCGGAGAGGATGGAAGGAGCAATCTGATAATCGGCCATGAGGGCTGTCCTGTAACGATGAATAAACCCCGCCATTGTAACCGCGAGCCCCGTGCATGGGACTATCGTCCGGTCGAGCGTTCCCCAGCAATTCTATGCACTGGACAGGGCTGTTCGATTCGTGTGCAATCGCCGGTCGCAAGCAATCCAGCCGCAGAAAACTCATGGCAGACAATTACCGTATCACCGTCACCACGCGCACCGTGTTCATCCCGGACCAGTCCGATGAGGGCGCGGAGCGTTTCGTGTTCGCCTACACGATCAACATTGCCAATCACGGTCAGATTCCGGTGCAACTCATCTCCCGGCGTTGGGTGATTATCGACGCCAACCAGAGGGTGCAGGAGGTGCGCGGCTTGGGCGTGGTGGGCGCACAGCCGCTGTTGCGGCCGGGTGAGCAGTTCGAATACACCAGTGGTACTGCCATCGCCACCCCGGTCGGCTCCATGCGCGGAAGCTATCAGATGGTCGCTGAAGACGGCAGCCCGTTCGAAGCGGAAATTCCCGAGTTCATCCTTGCCGTACCGCGCGTCCTGCACTGATGCGCGCACTATTCCTGATCGCGGCATTGCTGGCCGGTTGTGCGCAGATGCCCAGCCGGCCCCCGGCGCTCGCCTCCGCAGGGCCCGTACTGGTCGCGAAGCCACAGCCCGTCCTGCCCACCCCCGCGCTGGCGGCTGTGGAGGAGCCTCTTGTGCTTGTTCGGGCGGATACTCCCACACTTGTTCGTGCCGATCCGCCTGCACTCCCGACGACGCCGGCGACCGAGGTAGCCAAGCCCATCGCCGTTGCCATGCCTTGGCTCAAGCCAGCGGTATTCGCACAACTGCCCGGCTGGCGTGAAGATGACCTGACATTGGCGTGGCCGGCCTGGTTGCAGTCCTGCCATGGTCTGCATGGAAATCCGGCCTGGTCCGGGGTTTGCGAGGCCGCGCAGCAGCTATCCGCCCTGCCCGACAGCGGAGAAATCCGCGCCTTCCTGGAGCAACAGTTCCAGCCCTGGCAGATCAACCAAAGCGAGGGAGGGGTGGATGGTCTGGCCACCGGTTACTACGAACCCTTGTTGCACGGCAGTCGCACGCCCGGCGCGCGTTACCGCTATCCGCTCTATGGCCCCCCCGACGACATGTTGGTGGTCGATTTGGCTGCAATCTACCCAGAACTGAAGAACCTGCGCCTGCGTGGTCGCGTGCAGGGAAACAAGGTGGTGCCTTACTGGAACCGTGCTGAAATCGAAGCGGGAGCCGCGCCGGTGCGAGGCAAGGAAGTGCTCTGGGTAGACGATCCGGTGGAGTTGTTTTTTCTACAGGTGCAAGGTACCGGTCGCGTCCGCCTGGAAGACGACAGGGGCGGCGGCAAGGGAGGGGGAAAAGGGACCGAAATCGTTCGCGTGGGCTACGCGGATCAAAACGGTTATCCCTACCGATCCATAGGCAAGTGGCTGATCGACAAGGGGGAAATTGGCACGGACAAGGCTTCCATGGCTGGTATCAAGGACTGGGCACGCAAGAACCCTGCGCGTCTGGTCGAGTTGCTCAATGCCAATCCCAGTTATGTCTTCTTCCGTGAGATCGCGAATACGTCGTCCGGTGCGGGCCCCCTGGGCGCGCTGGGTGTTCCCCTCACCAATGAACGCAGCATCGCCGTCGATCCGCGCGGCATCCCACTGGGCGCACCGGTCTGGCTGACCACATCGCGTCCCAACACGAGGGAATCCATGAACCGACTGGTCTTGGCGCAGGACACAGGGAGCGCCATCCGCGGCAACGTCCGCGCCGACTTCTTCTGGGGTTACGGCGATGAGGCCGGCAGGTTGGCCGGTGCCATGAAGCAGAAGGCACGTATGTGGTTGTTGCTGCCGCGAGATTATCCCATGCTCACTAACGCCAGACTCCCGAGCCCGTGAGGGATATGAAACGTCAAAATCGGTAAAATTATTTTACTTGTCGATTTCGTTGTATTTGCTATAAATTGTTTGGCGTGGTCGGTTTCTCTCCGCCCAGGATGGCGCTCAGCCAGGTTTGGGGGGCGAAGTCAGTGGCGTGGGCTCACCGCCATGGCTGTATGCGGGCACCACTTTCCAGGTGCGGCGCGCGAGCCGGCAGTCCAGCCAGGAGGATAGGCGATGAAGCAGCAGAAAGTAAGGAAGTCGATCGAGCCGCAAAAATTCAGCGGCGCGGTCTGTGTGCGCTCCCCCCTTCCTGCTCAGCGGCCTGCCGGAACAATGGCGGCGCGGAATCTGTCCGGGTTCACGCTGATTGAAATGCTGGTGACGCTCAGCATCGTCTCGGTCATGGCGGTCATCGTCGGCGCATCCTTTCAGGGCGTCCTGGACGGCGTTCGTATGATGAGTGAAATCAATGCGTTGCAACAAGGAATGAATCTTGCGCGCAGCGAGGCGATCAAGCGCGGGCAAAGTGTGTCCGTTTGTCCAGGTACGGCAGCAAGCACGGCTTGTGGCGCGGGAAATGACTGGAGCGGTGGCTGGATCGTTTTCCTGAGTAGCACTGCTTCCCCCCTCCTGGTCTCGCCCGGTGTGACGCATGGCGATACGTTGACGAGCAGCAGTGTCCAGGCGACGCCCTATCCAACATTCACGGCCGTGGGCTATACCTTCTTCGGCGACAAACTTAGCTTGCATGACCGCTCCAGTACACCCGGTTTGTACCGGTGCATCGTCTTCAATGCCGGGTCCTGGGGAGTACACACGGGGGCATCCTGTCCATGAACGCCGGTTTCGCCTTGCTGGAGGTGCTGATTTCCATGGTGATCGCCATGGTGGGTGTGCTGGGGGTGGCGGGCATACAGTTGCTTGCCATCAATAATACGGGAACCGCCCGCTGTCAGAACCAGGCGGCCATTCTGGCCTCCAGCATGGCGGCGCAGATGCAGGCGAATGTCGCGTATTGGGGCTCACCCCCCACGAATGTGGGCGTGACGAACAACACGATCACCGTGGGTTCGGGTTCACCCACAATCCCCGCTTCCGACTGCTTCCTTACTGTCTGTTCCGCACAGCAGTTGGCGTATTACGACCTACAGAACTGGGGTGTGGCGATGGCAAGTGCGTTGCCACTAGCCGTCGGCCAGACGCTGCCGTCTGGAGGGGGCAACGTGGCCTACGGCGGGGCGATTGCCTGCCCCACCGTGTCCCCGATGGTTTGTCAGATAACGATCTACTGGTCCGAGAACAACATCGCGCTGAGTAGCAATAATCAGTCTGGTGCCACGGGTTTGTTGGCACCTGGAAAGTCGGCGGTTCATCAGTACACCACCCTGGTTTCCATACAGTGATGAAAACGCCACGCGGCTTCAGTCTGATCGAATTGATGGTGGCCATTGCCATCGGCCTGCTGCTGCTGTTCGGTCTCGACATGGTGTTTGTGACAATGAATCAAACGTATACACTGCGGCAGAAGTTGTCAGCGTTTCAGGACAATGAGCGTATGGCAATGTGGATACTGGCGTCGAGCATACGCAATGCAGGGTGGTTTCCGAATCCAGTTTCAACGACACCCCTGGTATTCACAACTGCGGCCGCGTCGTTTCCCGCAAGCGGCGCGTACTCCGCGGGGCAATCGCTCTCCGGGACGACGGGAACGGGAAATGACGACAGCCTCAGTGTGCGCTTCATCGCGGGAACGAGTGCCTTTCAGGGATGTTCCGCCCAGTTGAATCAGGGGGATCGCTACACGGATGCCTTCAGTGTGTCCGGGGGCTACTTGACTTGCACCGAGACGGACAATACCAGTGGTGTTGTAAATGCTGTGAATCTCATTGCTGGGGTGTCTGGGATGGTGGTGCGCTATGGTGTGGATACGAACGGGTCCGGCTCCGTCACCCAGTACCAGTCTGCCTCCAGTGTTTCACTATGGTCTGCGGTCAAGACGGTCAAGGTAACGCTGCAATTTGCCAATCCTTTGCAAGGGCAATCGGGGCAGGCCGCCAGCCTCAGCGTCTCGCAGACGATACCCTATATGGTGGGTTTGTGACATGAAAGAGAAAGGCTATATCCTGATCGTGAGTCTGGCTTTCCTGTTTCTCATGACCACGCTGGCGATGTCCATGTTCGGCGGCCTCGCCATGGATGAGACCATGTCGGGAAATAACCGCGAGAAGAGTCGCTCAATCGATGCCGCGCAGACGGCGCTTAATTTTGCCGAGTCATGGATGGCCCTACCGGCGAATACGTATACGGGCAACTGGGTAACCGGAGTGAATTGCGTTGTGCCTGATACCCCCCCTACCGCGCCGGTCGTATGTAGTAACGCTTTGGCGAATCCATCCTCACAATCCTCGGTGCGGTCATCCGGGGTGTCATTCACGCCGGCCAATATGAGCGTGAGTTCGGCGGGTGGCTTGAGTACCTATGCCCTCGCTCCCGCATTCTACATTCAGTATCTTGGAAGCGACGACCCCTACACGGCCTTTTATCAGGTGACCGCGACCTCCACGGGCGGGAGTGCGGCCGCCGCGGCCGTGGTGCAATCGGTTTATCAGATCCATGCAAATTCCAGTAATCTGGGCGGAGGGTAATGCCATGAAGATCCATCTTTTTGAATTCGTCCGCCAGGGTCGACGCTCGGCCCGGAAGTTCCGCCATTGCGGTTTTTTGCTGTTTCCTGCGCTGCTGTTTTCCGCGCAGGCCATTGCGGTGACGGTAACCGATGACTTCACCCAGCCCGCGGACAATAACAACTGGATGGTGATGTCTTTCAATGGCTACCCCTGTTTGACGGCGGGGGCCCACGCCACCACATCCAGCGTCATACCCGCCTGCACGGCGATATCCGATGCCGCCGGCAGTGGTGCGCTGCGTTTGACGCCTGCGGTGGGAAATCAGCATGGCGCTATCGTTTCCAGCTTTACCTTCCCCAGTAATCAGGGCTTGCAAGCCACCTTCACCACCTATTCCTATGGCGGCAGTCATGATGGATTGGCCAGTGAAGGCGCGGACGGCATGTCTTTTTTTCTCATGGATGGCGGCGTGTCAACCAGCGTTGGGGGAGGGAATAACCTGGGTTCCTGGGGGGGAAGCCTTGCCTATAGCTGCTCCAATACCAATGCGCCCTACACGGGGTTGACGGGGGCTTATCTTGGCCTGGGTATGGATGAATACGGAAATTACCTCAATTCCGGAGACAATACTGCCACGGGCATTGCTGTAAGAACAGCGAGTTCCAGTGCCAATGGCTACAACAGTTATGTCAGTGGAAGTTATATGCAGGCCAATCGTATCGGCTTGCGTGGGGCCGGTAATGTGAGCTGGTATTGGTTGAATCAGAACTACCCCTGGTATTATCCCTCGACGCTGTCCTCTTCCGCGCAGCAAACGGCGGTGAGGCAGACCTGTTCAACGGGTACGCTCTGGAATAATTCCAGCTCGAATCCACAGTCTATAACCGCCATAGTCAATAGCGGCAGAACGGTGACCGTAACCGTTCCAAATAACGGATTTATAACGGGTGACACCGTGGTTCTGGCCGGCACCATCAACGACGTTGCACCCGTACACGCGATCAGCAACGTAGCGAATAGCGTCACCACCTTGACCGTAACGACTGCGGATGCGCACGGCTTCGCAAACGGGGATTCGGTGACCCTGGCCGGGGTGACGGCGGGTGCCGTGGCAAAAAATATTACGGGTGCCACGCATAGCGGAACCAGCAAAGTCGTGACGTTAACCGTTGCAAATAACGGTTACACGAATGGCGACACCGTGGCTATTAGCGGAACCATTACGGACGCCAACGCGGTGGCCATTACTGGTAGATCCTTCGTCATTTCAAATAAAACCACCAATACGTTTGATATTACACTAGGCAGCAACCCGGGCGCCGTCACCAATACCTCGGGTACGGCAACGGATACCAGTAACCTGCCCACGATACCCGGTGCCTATGCTGTTTCCAATGTCACCAGCAACACTTTCCAGGTTACCCTGAGTTCCACGCCGCCCGCGTTGACCAATACTTCCGGAACCGCGAGGTTGACCACGCCTGCGGCGGTTTCCGGTTCGTACACCATTTCCAATGTAACCCAAAATACCTTTCAGATTACGCTGGCGGCCTCTCCGGGTACCCTCACCAACGTCTCGGGTACCGCTGCGGACAGTTCTCAAACCGGGCCACGGAATACAAACAGTGCCCCATCGTATCTCGACTATGCCGTGATCCCGGGCGGTAATTGGGTACTGCCTGGCACGCAATTGCTGGCGGATGAAGCGGCGTCCACGCGTTCAAGCGCATGGCCCATCACCTATCGTTTGCAAATCACCCCAGCCGGTTACCTGACTTTCATGTATAGCTACAACGGTGCGGCGTATCAGACCGTCTTGTCCAACTGGAACATGACCACTTCCAACGGGCCGCTGCCTTCCGTCCTGCGTTTTGGTTTTGCGGGTTCGACCGGCGGCTCCAATAATGTCCATGAAATTACCTGTTTTGCGGCAGAGCCCACCCAATCCAGCAGCAGTGCATCGGCCAACACGGTTCAGGCCGGGCAGATCAGAATTGGTACTCAGGAGTATCTGGCCTCGTACAATCCGAACAACTGGACGGCTGCTCTGGTTTCCAAGGCATTGGTCAACACCAATGGTACGATCAGTGTGGCGGCCGCAGCGGACTGGGATGCCTCCTGCGTGCTGACGGGGGGCGGGTGTGCCAGCATGGGGACAGATGCGAGTGGCAATGCCACCAATAGTGTCAGTGTGGAGCCACCGGCCTCTAGAAAGCTCCTGACCTGGAACGGAACGACGGGCATTCCCCTGGAATGGACCAATCTCACGTCCGCGCAGCAGACTATTCTGAATTCGACGGACGGCTATGGTTCATACCGCTTGAATTGGCTGCGTGGTGATCGCAGTCAAGAGCAAAGCACTTCGCCTCCGGGGCCGTTGCGCATAAGAGCGGGGGTACTCGGAGATATCATCAATTCCAGTCCAACCTGGGTGGGACCACCCTCGCTGAACTATGGCGCGACCTTCACGGATACGCTTTATGGCGCTGGAGCGGAGTCGTCCTACCCCGCCTTCAAGACCGCCAATGCGACGCGCTTGAATGTGGTGTATTCGGGTAGCAATGACGGTCTGGTCCATGGGTTCCGGACCGGCGCAAATAATTCGGATGGGAGCTACGACGCCACCAACAATGATGGTTACGAAGTCATAGGCTACATGCCCTTCACGGTATTGGCTAGCAGTACGGTCGTCAACTTGACCAATCCAACCTACGGACATGATTATCTGGTCGATGCCACACCGGGCACGGGCGACCTGTATTATGCCGGCGCATGGCATACCTGGCTGGTCGGGGCATTGGGCGCGGGCGGGAGTGGGATCTATGCGCTCAATGTCACGGATCCTTCTCAATTCTCGGAGGCTCATGCCGCAAGCCTGGTCTTGGGCGATTGGAAAGTCGCCGCACTGGCCAACCTGGGAACGTCTACCGGCATCCCCCTGATTCGTCGCATGCACAATGGCCAATGGGCAATACTCTTCGGAAATGGCTTGGGTAGCGGCAATGGGCTAGCCGGCCTCTATATTGGCCTGGTCGATCCCGCCAGCGGTGCGATTTCATTCCGGTGGCTGAGTACGGGGGCCGGCTCCACGACGACACCGGACGGCATTAACAGCGTAGCCTCCGCCGACCTCGATGCCGATCATGTCATCGATTATCTCTATGCGGGTGATTTACTGGGTAATGTCTGGCGTTTCGACCTCACCAGCAGCAATCCCGGTGACTGGGGCGTCTCGAAATTTGGTCAGCCCACGGCTACGCCGCTGTTTGTCGCCAAGGACAGTCTGGGAAACAGGCAGCCGATCACGACTCAGATAGCGGTTACTGGAACGATTACGGGAGGCGCGAATCGCGTGGTGCTGGGGTTCGGTACCGGGCAGGCAACGCCGGTTTCGATGTCGGCGGCCAACACCTATGCGTCGGGAACGCAGACGGTCTATGGAATCTGGGACTGGGATATGAGTACCTGGAACATCGGCACGACGACGGCGAACGGGGTGCATATTCCCGCGTCGACTACGCAATATGCCTGGCTCAGTGAACCCACTGCGTCCCCCTATCGGACCTTTGCACGATCCAACCTGTATGTCGACACGCAGGTTACCCAATCGGGAGGGTATGCCACCATGACGACCGCCACAGTCTGCTGGAATGGAAGTACGTCCTGCGCTTCCGGAAACACCCAATACGGGTGGTTATTCGATTTGCCCGGCATGGTGCAAGGGACCGGCGAGCAGACTATTTACAGCCCGGTTTTCAGCGGTGGTGAACTGGTCGTGAATACGACGACGCCTCCGACGACGACGTTGGGACAATGCAGTCCGTTGTTGCCAACCGGTTGGACTCGTGCGTTCAACATGGCCTCCGGTGGGGGAAATGTACAGAATGTCTTCGCCAATGCGACGGGATCTTTTGCGGCCAGCACCAATAGTGGTGCCGGGATAGGCGGCACCTCCGCCTCGGTCGTCGCCGTCCAGCAAAACGGCGTCGGCACGCCATGGGTCATCTCGATTGGCAGCCAGCAGTTTCTGATCACGCAGACGACTACGGGAAATGCCGTGGTCATCAAGTTCCAGCCACAAGGCGCCGTGACGGTGAATCGGATCACCTGGGAGGAATTACTTTGAAAACTAGCAGGGGATTTACTCTGGTCGAACTCATGATCGTCGTGGCGATCATCGGGATTCTGGCCGCGATCGGCATGCCGACTTACAACAGCTACGTTCTGACGACGAATCGGACGGCAGCCATCAACGGGATACTGGATCTTGCGAGTCGGGAGGCACGTTATTTTTCTACAAACAATACCTACTCTGCCAGCATGACTACGCTCGGTTATACGGCCGACCCGATGCCACTGACCAACGGGGCTAGCACCACGTATTACAACCTGAGTGTGGTCACTCCGACCGTAAGCGCGCCCATCGCCTCAAGCTTCGCGTTGAAGGCGGTGCCTACAGGGAATCAGGCCAACGACGCTTGCGGCACGTTTACCCTGAATTATCTTGGCGTAAAAGGGGTGAGCGCGGGGTCCGTGGGCAATTGTTGGAGGCAATGAATCCTGGATTCCTGGCATTCACCACTCGGGTGAACCCAGGGTAGCCCAGTAGGAGCGGGCTTGCCCGCGATACAACGGTGGCTGTCGTGGGCGAGTCCGCTACAGCGGCACGGCCAACTGCGGAATATAGGACGATCCGCCGGGGTCTGTGGGCATTCGGCGCTTCAATAGAAAAAGGCCGGATTAACCGGCCTTGATTCAAGCGGTCGTAAGTTTGCTTACACGGGCTTGATGGATGCGGCCAGCTTGCCCTTGGGGCCGGTCTTGACTTCGTAATTGACCTTCTGGCCCTCGGTCAGGGATTTGAAGCCGCTGTCCTGGATTTCGGAGAAGTGAGCGAACAGGTCGTCGCCGCCTTCGTCAGGGGTGATAAAGCCAAAACCTTTGGCATCGTTGAACCATTTAACAGTACCGGTAGACATCTACATTCCTTATCAAAAAAATAAATCCGAACTCACGCCCGGTGGGGTGCGCCGACATCAAGGACTGTAGGAGGGTACTGAAGCACTGCGACCGATTAGAGTCACGACTGCGGAACTGTAACTACACAACTTGAAATGACTGCGCGCACAGCGTACTCGCAATCGAGTCGATAGGGAAGCGATGATTGATCTGCGGCGCTTTGGGTGCAGCTTGGGGGTCGTCGGCACGGTCAGCTTCCAGCGTTATACAGGCGCAGCAGGCGCCGCGACGAACTGCCCGCGTATTTCCCGGCTGTCCGGGCCCATCAGCCAGACCAGGCGCGTGGCGAGATCCTCGCAGGTGGGCAGGATGGACTTGTCCTCGCCTGGGTGAGTCTTCATGCGCAGCGGGGAATGCATCGGGCCGGGCATGAACAGGTTGATGCGCATGGGTGCATCCGACCATTCGTCGGCCTGCACCTTGAAGTAGGCTTCCAGCGCCGCCTTGGATACGGCATAGCCACCCCAGTAGGCGGCCGGCGTATGGCCGTGGCTCTCACCCACCAGGATCACGGAGGCCGCGGAGGCGGCGAGCAGGGCGCTGCAACTGCGGTTGAGCGCGGCGGGAACGGCGGCGTTGACCCGGAACAGGCGCAGCCATTCCTCCAGGCATTCCTGTTCCAAAGGCGAGAGCCGATCGAATTCCGTCGCGCAATGCAGGATGCCGTCGAGGCGACCAAGCTGATGTGCGATGGCCTCGGCAATGGCATCAAAGTTGTCATCGGTGGCGGCGGACAGATCCACCGGAAAGATGACCGGCTGCGCTCCGCCTGCTGTGACGATGTCGTCGTAGAGGTCTTCCAGCTTGCCTACCGTGCGTCCCAGAAGGATCACGGTGGCGCCATGGCGGGCGAGGGCCAGTGCACCCGCGCGGCCGAGGCCGCTCCCGGCGCCGGTTACGAGGATGACGCGCTTGTTCAGAAGGTCTGGGGGCATGAGGATAGTGTCGAGGGTGGCGAGTAGCGAGTGGTGGGTGACTTAGCCCTTACTACTCAAGATCAGGTTCGCGCATTTTACGCCACTGCGCACCGCAGCTTCGAGGGTGGCGGGGTATCCATTCGTGATGTCGCAGTCGACGGTGTAGTCCCCGGCCAGATAGAGGCCGGGCATGGGGGTGGCGTTTCCGGGGCGAAGCAGTTTTGGGGTACAGGCCCAGGTGGCGCGTTTTTCCGTGATGGTCTTCCAGTCCAGCAGGGCAGGAAGGGGGCCGAGTGAACGCGCCAGCAGGGACAGGGTTGCGTCGCGCCATTGCGTCGCCGGCAGTCGCAGGTGCGGCCCCTCGGCGCTCATGACGATGGCGACGAGGCCGGGGGCGAGGTCGTTGCGCTCGAATGCCCAGGGCGCCAGGCCTTCGTCCAGACCCAGCATGGGAAAGGGAAAATCCACGGGTGTTGCAAAATGCAGCCATAAGGTGAGGATGGGTTGCCAGGTAAAGGCCGCGACCGCGTCGGCGATGGCAGCCATTTCCGGTAGTTCGGCGAGCAGGGCGGGCAGGCGGGCAGGGTGGACGGCCAGGACCACCTGTTCGGCTTCCACCTGAGGGCCAGCAAGGCGAAAACCGTTTTGACCCGGTTCGATGCCGCCGATCTTCTCGCCCAGCCTGAAGTCGATGCCGAGGCGCTTGATCGCGGCCTCGGCGACCAGCGTCGACAGATCGCAGCGATTGAGCAGCAGATCGCTGTCCGCACGCCGCCCTGCCAGGCTGTCGCGCAGCACGTTGCAGAAGACCTGCGCGGAAGCGGTCTCGAGCGGCGTGTTCAGTGCGGCGATGCAGATCGGTGCCCAGAGCCTGGAGATCAGCGTCGCCGGTTGCCGCTGTTGGCGCAGCAGGGCTGCCGCAGGGAGGTCTTCTGGCAGGCGAAAACGCCAGGTCTTCAAGGTTTGCATGAACCGCGCAGCGGCCCACTTCTCCACGAGGGTAAGGCCCTGAGCCAGCAGCAGCCCACTGGCCAGATGCAGCGGAGCGGGCAGATAGGGCAGAGCCAGGCGGAATCCAGGCAGGCGGAAATCCAGCCGCCGCCGCTCCAGTCGATGCGCCGTGCCCAGGCGGCGCAACAGGGCTAGGGTCGCGCCATAGGCGCCGAGCATCAGGTGCTGGCCGTTGTCGATGCGGATGCCATTCCAGTCCACGCCTCGCGCACGTCCGCCGAGTTGCTTCGCGGCTTCAAAGAGGGTCACCGGGTGCCCGGCATTAGCCAGTTCCACGGCGCAGGCGATCCCCGCCCAGCCGCCGCCGATGACGGCGACGGCACCAGGGAGTGTTAGCCCTTGATCCACGTCATCCAGGCCAACCAGAGCTTACGTAGGGGCGTCAGCGACATTCTCCGGTCGAGTACCTGGAATTCACCGTTGCGGATTTTTTGGAGCAGGGCGCGATAAATAGCGGCCATGATCAGGCCGGGCAGTTGTGCCTTGCGGTCGGTCGCCGGCAGCAGGGCTAGCGCCTCCGCGTAGGTCTGCTCCGCACGTTGGTACTGGAATTCCATGAGGTCGCGGAAGTTCTCGCTCGTGCGCGCGTGCAGCAGGTCGTCTTCGGAAACATTGAACCGGGCCAGTTCCTCCCGTGGCAGGTAGATGCGGTCGCGTCTGGCATCCTCGCCGACATCGCGCAGGATGTTGGTGAGCTGAAAGGCCAGCCCCAGTTTGTTGGCGTAATGGAGGGTGATGTGATCGCTGACACCAAATATCTGCGCGGCCACCTCACCCACTACCCCGGCGACGTGGTGGCAATAGAGGCGTAGCGCCTTGAAGTCGGCGTAACGCACCCTGCCCAGGTCCATTTCCATGCCATCAATGATCTGCTCGAAGGCTTGCTGCGGCAGGTGGAAGGGTTCCACTGCTTCGCGCAGGGCGAGCATGACCGGGTGTGTGGGCGTGCCGGCGTAGAGGCGCGCCACCTCGTCGCGCCACCAGGCCAACTTGGTCCTGGCGACCCCCATGTCGCGGCATTCGTCGGCGATGTCGTCCACCTCGCGGCAGAAAGCATAGAAGGCGGTGATCGCGCGGCGCCGCTCGGGCGTGAGGAAGCGAAAGCTGTAATAAAAACTGGAACCGCTAGCTGCGGCCTTTTTCTGGCAATAGGCGTGGGCGGCGGCAGCGCCCGTGACGACAGCCTGGCTCATGCCTGAACGGGCGGGCAAAGGCGGAAGTGGGTCGCCACGGTCACCGTTTCGTCCCGCAACGGCCGCTGCTGCAATTCCCCGCCGCCTTCGTCGGCAGCAGCGCGCGCCAGAGCAGCCCCGGGGCATCGCGCCAGGTCAGTACCGGACGCTGTTTGAACATGTCGCCGCGAGCTTTGTGCAGCTTTTCCAGGATGGCAGCCCCTCCCTGGATGATCAGACGCATTTCCAGGCCCAGACGCCCCGGCAAGGCGGTCCCCAGAGGCGCGCCGGCCTGCAGCATGCGCCGTGCCCGTTCGATCTGGGATTTCATGAAGATCTGCCAGAGGCCATCGACCCGGCCTTCGGCGATCTGACGTTCCGTGACGCCGTATTTTGCCATCTCGTCCTGCGGCAGGTAGACGCGCCCCTTGTGCCAGTCCTGCGCGACATCCTGGAGGAAATTGATCAATTGTAGCGATGAGCAAATGCCGTCAGACCAGGCCAGGTGCTTCTCGTCGCGGTCGCGATAGAGGTGGAGCAGCAGGCGACCGATCGGGTTGGCGGAACGTTTGCAGTAATCCATCACTTCGCCGAAATGGGCGTAGCGCGTCTTCACTACGTCCTGCTCGAAAGCGAAGAGCAGATCGTGGAAAAGAGTGAAGGGCAGGGCGTGTTCACGGATAGGAGAGGCCAGGTCGCAGAAGATAGGGTGATCCACCGCATCCCCGCGTTCCAGCGCATGTAGATGCGAGTGATACAGGGCGAGCTGCGCTAAGCGTACCTCGGCAGGTGCATCGCCCTCATCGGCGAAATCGTCGGCCGTGCGAGCGAAGGCGTAGATCGCCCGCACGGCCGGGCGCAAACGGCGCGGCAGGATGATCGAGGCCACCGGAAAATTCTCGTAGTGGCCTGTGTTCACCGGGTTGGCCTTCACTTCAGGCGCCTAATCCATACCGGCGGAAAAATTTACCGTCACGGTATGTTGGGTGCGGGCATTTCTTCACAAGCTCACAGCTCGCCATTCGCCCCGGCCATCAGGATTTCTTCCATCTTGTTGCGAATCTCGATGGCGCCGTGGGACAGTTCCGGGGAGATGCCCATCTGGTTTTCGTAGCCACCCACCCAGTCGAGGTTCCAGTCGAGCATCATTACCCAGATTTCCTTGTTGGCATCTTCCATGACGCCGATGCGGCATGGCAGGAACACCAGGAATTCCGGGCTGATCTTGAGCAAGTCGCGGCCTACGGCGATGTCGCAGAAGCTATGCACCTCGACACGCGGCGCGTCCATGTCACCCAGCACGGCGCGGAAATCCTTGTGCAACAGGTTGCTGCCGACGTATTTGAAGTTGAGCTTGTTGGCGCGCAGCATCATGGAGTCAACCACCTCGTCGAAGGAGACCCCTTTCTTGACCTTGACCTTGTGCGCGAACCAGCTCATCGCGTCCGGCATGGACATGCGCAGCACGTTGCTCATGATGGGCATCATCATCTGCATCATCTGTCGCTTGGTCTGCTGCGGAATGCCAGGGCGCATGGTGTAAGGCTTGGTCGGCGTCGAATTCAGGGTGCCGATGAAGGGAAGCGGCATGCCGGCCAGGGGCAGATTGTTGGTCAACGCGCTCAGGTCGGGCAAGCTGGGCAGGGTCAGAAACGGCACGCTGGAAGCCGGAACCATCTGCATATAGGGGTTGACTGCGGCGGGGGCGTTGTCAGGGGCAGCTTGGGCTGCGAACGAGGACAGACCGGCCACGATGGGCAGCAGACTGCAGAGTACGATGTTACGCATGGTTTTCTCCTCCAAATGTTGAAAGCACGTTGATTCGACCCATGATCGGGGCGGGCGGTAGGGTAACCGAACTCCCGGCCGCAGTTACGGGAATCTGCCGGCCAGGGTCGATTGTGTGTTGTTTTTGGCTTCTAGGGCAGTTCCTGGCAGTCGGCCAGGCTAGCACCTAGCTGCTCCAGTACCCACACCAGCTCGGTTAGCTTGGCCTCCAGCAGCGAGGCGTCGCGTTGCTGGCAGGCTTCTTCCAGGGTTTGGGCCGCTTGCCCGAGGGTGTCCGCACCCAGGGTGCGCGCCACGCCTTTCAGAGAGTGCGCCTGGCGCGTCGCCAGCACCCAGTCGTCCTGCGCCAGTGCACGACGGAAATCTGCGGCGAAAGTGCGTATCTGGTTGTCGCGGAATTTCGCCAGCATGCGTAAATAGAGAGGCAACTTTCCGGTCTGGGCAAGTCCCAGCGTCGTGTCGAAGCCTGGTAGTTGTGGCAGGGTTGCCGCCTGCGTGTCGGCTGGTGCGGCGGTTGGTCTGGTGGTGGGCGTTTTCAACCAGGTGCCGAGCACCCGGTACAACTCGTGCACATCGATAGGCTTGGCGATGTGCGCGTTCATGCCGGCAGCCTGGGTGCGTTCCCTGTCGCTGGCCATGACGTTGGCGGTGATGGCGATGATGGGCAGGTCGCGATAGAGGGGGTTCTCGCGTAGTTTCCGGGTTGCCTCATAGCCATCCATCACCGGCATCTGGCAGTCCATGAGGACGCAGTCCGGGATTTTGTCCGCCACCGCCTGCAAGGCTTCCAGGCCATTGTTGGCGATGCGCACCTTGAGGCCGGCGCCGTGCAGAAGATCGGTCAGGACTTCCTGGTTGATATCCATGTCTTCCACCAACAGGATGTCCGCGCCGCGGAAGGGGGCCAAGCCTACCCGGTCGGCGGCGCGCCGCCCCAGCATGGTCTGTCCTGCCAGTTCAGGCAGGCCCAGAGGGGCGGCCATTTCCGCGTAGAGACTCTTGGCGCAGGTGGGCTTGGTCATGAAGCCGTCGATCTGGGCACGGATGTCGAGCAGTGCGTCGTCGTGGCTGTGGGCGGTGACCAGGATGAGCAAGGGGGCCGGGCGTCCCGCATAGTGGCCGCGCAGGCGGCGCATGACCTCCAGCCCATCCATGTCGGGCATACGCCAGTCCACCAGGCAGGCCAGGTAATCCGTTGCATCGGAGCGGGTCACCCGTGCCAGCGCATCCGCGCCCGAGGTGGCCACGTCGGCGGTCAGGCCGAGCAGGGCGATCTGGCTTTGCAGCACGCGCCGGGCGATGGCGTTGTCGTCCACGATCAACACTCGGCGGTCGGCCCAGGGTGCCAGGTTGGCAGCGAGTTCGTCCAGGCTGCGCCGCTCCCCGCGCGCTTGCGTGCCCAGGCGCACGATGAAATAAAAGGTGCTGCCCACGCCATATTCACTTTCCACCCAGATGCGGCCGTGCATCATCTCCACCAGGCGCTTGCTGATCACCAGCCCCAGGCCGGTGCCGCCATAGCGGCGGGTGGTGGAGGCGTCGGCCTGGGTGAAGGCGGTGAACAGCAGCCCTTGTTGTTCCGGAGTGAGGCCTATCCCTTCGTCGCTGACACCGACAGACAACTCGATTTCACTCGGTGCGCGCGAATGTGCTCGGATGGAGACCACGACATTGCCACCGGCCGAGAATTTGAGCGCGTTGCCGACCAGATTGACCAGAATCTGCCCCAGGCGCACCGGGTCACCCACCAGCAGGTCGCGGATTTCGGGGTCGATCTCATACGCCATTTCGATGCCTTGTTCCTCGGCCTTGTGTCCTAGCAGGGTGGTGAGGTGCTCCAGCACGCTTTCCAGTTCGAAACACACCGCTTCCATTCGCAGCTTGCCAGCTTCTATCTTCGAGTAGTCGAGAATGTCGTTGATGATGTAGAGCAGGGATTCCGAGGCTCCCCTGATCTTGGCGAGATAGTTGCGCTGCGTGGGATTCAGGTCGGTGCCCATGCACAGTTCCGACATGCCCATGATGGCGTTCATGGGGGTACGGATCTCGTGGCTCATGTTGGCCAGGAAACTCGACTTCGCCTGGCTGCTGGCTTCGGCGGCAGTTTTTGCCTGTTCCAGGTCTACCTCGGCTTGCTTACGCGCGCTGATGTCGGTCACGAAGGCGACGAAGTGCGCGGCCGCTTCCGATGTGTCGGGGGTGTAGTAGGCGGAAACCTCCACCGGGATCAGGTGGCCGTCGTGGGTGCGATGCCAGGTATCGAAGCGGCCGCTGCCCTGAGCGATGAGGGGAGCGTTGAACTCGTGGAAGCTGTCCTTGGGAATGCACGGGTCGATGTCCATCACCTTCAAGGCCAGCAGTTCTTCGTGGTTGTAGCCCAGCATCTCGCAGCCACGCACACTGACATGAAGGAAGGCGCCGGTCTCGGCATCGGTCCACTGAATCGCGATGCCCACCCGGTCCATCGCATGCTCGGTTTCGCGCTGGCGTTGCAAGGTGGCTTCCAGGGCGGCGGTGCGCTGCGTCACCCGTTGTTCCAATTGGTGGGCCAGCTCGTCGAGCTTGTCTCTTTCTTTTTGGATGTTGCGCAGGTAGGTCAGCGTTCCGGTCACCAGGCCGATCAACAGGGCGCCGACTAGCGCCAGCGAGGCGAACAAGCGTTCGCGTGCGTGATCCAGTTCCAGCAGTTCAGGAATCGCCTGCGTCAGCGCCACACCGACTTCCTGACCCGGAATGGGCCGAGAAAGCAACAGGAGCGGGATGGGACTGCCGGCCAGGCGCATCAGGCCGGGATGTGCGGATTCTTCCCACGGCTCCAGTCCGAGGTCGGGAATCGCCAGCCTATGGTAGCGGGAGCGTATGCCCTCGTTGTTCAGGCTACGTATCGTCGCATCCGGCAGGGCATGCATTTCCTGGGCTTTGTCACGCGCCAGGATGATGACGTCGTAGCGATCGACCAGAAAAACCTGTGCCTGTTCCAGTTCCAGCCAGAGGGCCAGGAATTTTAGATCCACCTTGGTGACCACCACTCCGGCGACCTTGCCATTCAGATAGACGGGGAAGGAGAAGAACAGGCCGGGTTCCTTGCTGATTTTGCCCATGGCGAATTCCTTGCCCGCACGACCGTCCATGGCTTCCAGAAAATAGGGCCGAAACCCGAAATTGGCGCCGAGGTAGCTGTTCTTCTCGCCGGCATTGCTGGTGGCCAGGCAGTTGCCTCGCGCGTCCAGAAGGTAGAGTGCGCTGACCATGCCAAGCTCCTTGGCTGCACTCATCATTTCCTGGTTCAGGGCGACCAGATCGGGCGCGGCCTCCCAGCGTGCCCGTAGCTGGGTGGCGTCCGGGCGCGCGCCGGAGTCTGCGCCATGGGCCTTGAGAACCTGGCCGATAATGAGGCGACGCGAGAACAGGGACGACACGCCGTGCACCAACCTCAGGGTGCGCTCTACGCCGAAGGCGACGGATTCCGCGTGACGGCGCGCATCCCGGTCGGCCTCGGATAGCACCAGGGTACTGTCGCGATCATGCTGCTGCAGCGCATAGATCCAGGCAAAACCCAGCCAGAGCAGGAGCAGCACACCGGCGGTGCGCAGGAGACGGGAATTCGCCTTGAAATGGTCGACGACGGGGACACTCGGTGTGGAAGTCACTGCACTCCTTCAATCGGTTGTGGTCAGGGTTTGGCAAGCCCGGCTGAGATTCAGGCTTATCGGCAGGAATATCTGCTTACTTTAACGGGCATGGCGAGCAAGCCGCCCGCAGATCATGAACGCACTGGCCGCGCCCGCAGCCCATGTTCACGCTACTATCCAAAATTCGCCATTCCGCACTCGGGAGACAGCATGAACGACCTGACCCAGCAAGCCCTCGATTACCACGAATTTCCCCGTCCTGGAAAAATCTCCGTGGAATCCTCCAAGCCCTGCGCCAGCCAATATGACCTCTCCTTGGCCTATACGCCGGGCGTGGCCGAGCCGGTGCGGCAGATTGCACTGGATCCGGCCAACGCCTACCGCTACACCAACAAGGGCAACCTGGTTGCGGTGATCACCGACGGCACGGCCATACTGGGTCTGGGCAATCTCGGCCCCCTGGCCTCCAAGCCGGTGATGGAAGGCAAGGGCATACTGTTCAAGCGCTTCGCCGGCATAGACGTGTTCGACATCGAGGTCGACGCGCCCAGCGTGGCCAGCTTCATCGAAACCGTGGTCAACATCGCTCCGACTTTTGGCGGCATCAACCTGGAAGACATCGCCGCGCCACATTGCTTCGAGATCGAAGCAGCCCTGAAGGCGCGCCTCGACATTCCGGTTTTTCACGACGATCAGCACGGCACCGCCATCGTCATGTGCGCCGGCCTGCTCAACGCCCTCGATGTGCAAGACAAGAAGCTCGACGAAATCAAACTGGTCTGCCTGGGAGCGGGAGCCGCCGGCCTGGCCTGCATGCGCTTGCTCATCGCCATGGGCGGCAACAAGGCCAACATGATCCTGGTGGACAGCAAGGGCGTGATCCACAGCGGTCGGACCGACCTCAACGCACATAAACAGGAATTCGCCAAGGAGAGCGATCAGCGCACGCTCGCCGATGCCTTGAAGGGCGCGGATGTGTTCATCGGCGTCTCTGGCCCCAGGCTGGTCAGCGCCGAAATGGTGCGGAGCATGGCCGCTCGGCCCATCCTGTTCGCCATGGCCAACCCCGATCCGGAAATTACCCCGGCCGAGGTTCACGCCGCCCGCGATGATGCGCTCATGGCTACCGGCCGCTCGGACTACCCCAACCAGGTCAATAACGTACTGGGTTTTCCTTATATTTTTCGGGGCACCTTCGACGCCCGTGCCAAGTCCATCACCCAGCCCATGATGATCGCCGCCACGCGGGCTCTGGCGGCCCTGGCACGCGAGCCCGTGCCGCAGGAAGTGCTCGATGCCTACCAGTTGGACCGGCTAGAATTTGGCCGCGACTACATCCTCCCCAAGCCTTTCGATCCCCGCTTGATCGAGCGCATTCCTCCCGCAGTGGCGGGGGCGGCGTGGCCGGCGTTGGGTTAGGGCGCAACGCCCCTGACCCAATATCAGATTTTCTGATCCAGACCGGGATTTAGGCGGTAAATTCGTAACTTCTCAATAAGTCACGGCATAGTGCGGTCAGCGCCCGTTCACGCGGGGTAGTGATGAAACCACTCCAGGCAGGTTTTATCGTTCCCACGCTCCAGCGTGGGAACGCAGTTTTGGACGCTCCAGCGTCCCGACCTAGAGCAAGGCCATGAGCCGAAGCCGATACGTCATCCTGGAACCGGATAAGCCGCATTTCCTGACATGCACAGTAGTCGA